>JAKFYL010000359.1 GCA_021730845.1 Planctomycetota bacterium
ATTCCGCTCGATTGGGCAGAGATTTCGCTGGCTTGGAGATTGCTCCGGTGCGCACCACGAAGCGCGATCGCAAACGCGAACGTACGACGCGAAAGGCTATCGCGCGCGCAGAGGCGCGTGCCAGCGTGCGCCACGGTCGCGCTCATTTGAGGGCGACACTTCGCGGGTTGGATTCACCCACCGAGTTTGAAGAGGCAGGAGTGGCAGTCGGTGGCTGCGGACGCCGCAAGGTTGCGGGCATCGCGGAAGGGGGGATGTTGTGCGGGCGACAGGATCGATTGGGCAGAGATTTCGCTGGCTTGGAGGCTGCTCCGGTGCGCGCCACGAAGCGCGATCGCAAACGCAAACGTGCGGCGCGGAAGGTGATCGCGCGCGCAAAGGCGCGTGCCAACGTGCACCACAGTCGCGCCTACATGAGGGCGACACTTCGCGGGTTGGATTCACCCACCGAGTTCGAAGCGGCAGGAATCGCAGACGGTGGCTGCGAGCGTCGCACGGTTGCGGGCGTCGCGGAAGTGCGCAGGTTGTGCGAGCAACATGAACGATTGGGCAGGGACTCACGGGAAACGCAGGTCGCTAAAGTGAGCACTGCGAGGCGAGTTTCCTGACCCGTGTTAGCGGCGCGGCCGGTGTCGGCGCTTGGGATGAAGGGCGCCTGCGAGCGCTAGCAGTCCGTGGTGAAAGTCGCGTAGCGAGGCGAAGCGCACATTCGCCATGCGAGAAGCGCGACAGAGGGGCGGCGGAAGCGGCCTTCCTGGCCGCTGAGCACGACCCGACGAGCGCGACGCCGCAGGGCGAACGTGCGCGGAGCCGCAGCAGCCACTTTCACCACGGGCAGCTAGAGTCGCGCGCAAACGGAGATCGCGGCTCGCAGATTGGATCGTGAGAATGATTCGGCAAAGGCTTACTGGATCGCGGACCATTGGCGCTGTTGGTTTGTGGGTGTTGAGCAGACGCCGTGATCGATTGGGCAGAGATTGGGGTGGTCGGCAGGCTGGGCAGTTGTGCGCTGCGGGGCTGGTCTGTGGCCTTGTGAGTCGGTCGTGGACGACTGCAGCGCATGGGTGGTAAAGGTCGGGTACGGCGGAGATTCGCCCGCTCTTGGAGCACGTGACCCTCAGAATCGTTGCGCGTAGGGACTTGGAAGAACTGCGGGCGGACGCAGGGAGCGAATAGGCCGTTAGGGCCGGTGTGGCGGAGATTCGCCCGCGCCTGGAGTACGTGACCCTCAGAATCGTTGCGCGTAGGGACTTGGAAGAACTGCGGGCGGACGCAGGGAGCGCATAGGCCGTTAGGGCCGGTGTGGCGGAGATTCGCCCGCGCCTGGAGTACGCGACTCGCAGGGTTGTTTGGGGCATGGAATCGAAACAGTGGCGAGACGAAGGCGATAGCGTCGATTGGGCAGAGATTTCGCTGGCTTGGAGATTGCTCCGGTGCGCGCCAGGAGACGCGCTTGCTAACACAATCGTGCCGGTGCGGAAGGCGATCGCGCGTGCAGAGACGAGCGCCGGCGTGCGCCACGGTTGCGCTCACTTGAGGGCGACACTTCGCGGGTTGGTGTCACCTACCGCTTTGAAAGCGGCCGGACTGACAGCCTGAGGTTGCGGGCACCGCATGGTTGCGGTCGTTGCGGTGGACTAGCGAAGCGCTGCCCAGTGGAAGCGCTGGGCAGGCGGAAACGAGGGCCGCGTGGAGAGCAGTTGCTAGCGCCGCGGCGATGCGCCGTAGCCGCTGGAGTCAAGGTTCGCGCGGGGGGCTTTTCTACTGCAGCGGCGCGAGGTCGTATTCCTTGGGGACGTCGACGCCCAGGAGTTTGAGCACGGTGGGTGCAATGTGGCGTAGATCGAATCCCGCGGGAGGGGCCGTGAGGCGTACGTTGGAAAAGAAGAGACCTTGGACTTGGCTTGGGTCGACGGAGACGTGATCGCCGGACCAGTTCTTGTCGTTGTCGACCACGCTGGGAGCAGGGGCAACGCTGCCGTCCGCTTTGCGTTCGAGGGCAAGGCCACCGGTAGTGGTCAACCAGGACACGCGGTAGTTGGGCGCAAAGCCCACCAGCAAGTCGGCCTCGCGGTCTAGGTAGGGTCCGTGGTGGATGGCGCTGGAGGGTTGGGCCGAGAGGCAGATGCTGGCGCCATCTGCGTCGCGGCTCGCCAGCAGTTTGGCGGAGAGTTCTGCGAGCAAGGCAGGGGCTTGCGCGGGATCGACGATGCCGCCGTCATCGCGGCCCTTGATGTTCAAGTAGATGGTCCCAAGGCCGATGGCAAAGGCCTTGGTCGCGGAGAGGTCGGCGAAGACCGGCACGAATTCGCCCGATCCGAGGGACAGACCGGGCTTCAAAGTCAGGTAGCCGTGCTCTACGAGCCAGTTGTTCAGGTGCACTTGCTTGCGAAAACTCTGGAATCCGTGGTCGGCGCAGATCAAGAGCACGTCGCCGGGCTCGAGTTTGGCGCGAATCTCCCCCACCAGACGGTCCATGGCGCGATAGATCGCCGGAATGGCGTCCGACAAGGGAATTTGCTCGCCAAAGAAGCGCAGCGTCTTGGCAGCCTCTTGGGCGTTGTACATGGGATGCTGGGGATCGTAGTAGTGGTAGGTCATGTGCTGCACCCGATCCGGAGTGCTAAAGCACGTGAAGAACAGGCGCCAGTCGTCGCGCTCAATCTGGTCGAGCGTCAGCTCGCGGCGCCATTGGTACGTGAACTCGATGTCCTCTAGGAACGTGATCGGGTCGACGATCCCGTCCTTGTAGGGCAAGTTCATGCAGGCCCAGCCCACGGTTTCGAAAGGGCCTCCGGCACGCTTGAGCTGGCTCGAGAACTTGGCCGGGTGGCTGATCGGTTGCCAGAACGGCGGGTGCGCAGGATCGATTTGCAGCGTGTCGAGGTAGAGCTGGAAAGTGGGCTCGAAGCTGAGCACTTTGGCGCGCGCCATGGCGCGTACTTTCACCAGCGGGTTGAGCTCGAAGGTCAAGTTGTAAAACTCCGACCACTGGCCAGCCCGCAGGGATTGCTCGACACCGCCGATGGAGACGCGCGCAGCCTCGCCCGCGATCTCGATTTCCAGGGGCACCGAGAGTGGCGTGTCCAGGGCGCCGCCTAGTTCCTCTTCGAGCGCGAATTTTTGTGCCTCGAGTTTCTGACTTTGGTTGTAGCTGACGGCAGCGTCGAGCGCGCTTTGAACCTTGGCCAGCTCGGCTTTCAGGCGCTGGACGGTCCAGAAATCGACGGGCCCGTAGACCTTGCTCAGGAGCTTGCCGTCGCGCTCTTCC
>JAKFYL010000444.1 GCA_021730845.1 Planctomycetota bacterium
TCCAGGTGGACCAGAGCACACCACCCCAGCTAATTCAACCAGTCGAATGGCTGCGCGAGTCCACCAGTTCCGGCCTCTACCCGCCGGGCTTCTGGACAAACGGCTACAGCAACGACGCCGAGTCTGGCGATCTTGGGCCCCTGGCGGCGGACAAGTTCGTGCTCGTCGATTGGTCCGATTCGAGCCTTCCGAACAACAGTGTGCAGTACTTGATGCTCGCCTTCCGGCGTCAGTTGAACGGCACATGGAAGCACGACGCGACCTTCCACTCCGCCGTCTCAGCCATTCCCTCGGGGGAGACTTTCCTGTCCGGGACTGCAATCACCATTGCCAAGGGCGCAGGCACGCCGCCCAAGTACTTCGCGTTCATGGGCCACGAACAAGGCTTCTTTTCCGTTGACCTTTCCAAGGCCTACTTGGGTGGTCTTCACGCCGCAGAAGACGAGGTATTTTTCGACATTCCAGCACCTCCCTTCGATCAGCCTCGCCGCATTCCCACATGGTCGATCGCCGCCAGCAAAAATCGGCTGTCCGTTTTCGCGAACGACCCCAAGCCATCAACCGCTGGTGGAAAGGGCAATCACATCCGCATCTACAGTTGGAACACGTCCACCGGGCAAGACATTAGCCAAGTAGGCGAGATCGATGAACAGGCGCTCAAGAATTTGCTCCCCAACATGGACGAACCTGGCCGTGGTTGGCGGGCGCGCTTCTTGGAGAAGAACCCAGCCAACGGCGCTGGCGATGTGTACTTCGCGTGCGAGCCCTACCTGCTCAAATTCGAATGGACGGGCGAAGGCAGCGCCGACCAAGACACGTTGACCCCGAAGGCCTACTGGAAGAGCGACTACGAGCAAGAAATGCAAGACTGCCGCGTCTATGCCAGCGTGCCCAACGTGACAGGACCGGCAATCCTGTGTGTCAAGAACGCGGAAGCATTCGCCTTGATCAAGGAAACCACAGCGCCGTAACGCTCCTGCGTCGGAGCAACTGGCGCTGCGCGACCAGCCCATGTCAGCCAGCCGGCTCGCTGGAACGACTGCCAGCAACTGTGCAGCCCTTTTCGGATCAAGTGCCACCACGCGTCATCTTGGAGTGATCGGTTCCAGGGGCTCAAAAACCCGGGCATCATTGCGTAAGGTCATGGTAGTGTCAGAGGTGCCGTCCCCAAGGCCATTGCATGCCCCGGATCGATGCACGCTGGCAGTTGGGTGTCAAGGGCGCGCCACAGTACCCAGTCAGCCGATAGGATCGTCTCGTGACCACCTGCATCGCCCTCTTGCGTGCCGCAAACGTCGGCGGCACCGGAAAGCTGGCGATGGCCGAGCTTCGCAGCATGTGCAGCAAACTCGGCTTCACGAACGTCGCCACGTACATCCAGTCCGGCAACGTCGTGTTCTCGACGAGCCTCTCGCCCCCCAAGGCCAAGTCGATGCTCGAAGCCGTGCTCACCAAGCACTTTGGCAAACCCGCGGCAGTCATCATTCGGACGCAGGGCGAGCTGATCGTCGCCGAGCGCGCGAATCCATTTCCTTCAGCGGAACCGAGCCAGCTCTTGGTGCTTTTCCTCGATGAGGTGCCCCCCAAGTCATCGCTCGCAGGCGTGAAGATCCCTGGACGCGAGCAGTTGCGACTCGTTGGACGCGAGGTCTTCATCCACTACCCCGATGGGATGGGCCGCTCGAAGCTCAAATTGCCGCTCATGAATATCGGAACCGGCCGCAACCTGAACACGCTGCGCAAGCTGATCGAACTGGCTGGACCCAAGCTCGGCGACGAGTGAACTCTGGCCCAGACCCCAAGGATGCGACGGTTTCGCGCCAGGTGGCGCAAGGCTGTTCCAGTGAGCTACGGCACTATTTGCGCACTGGCTTGGGCCCGTCTTCCGGTCTTGCCGAGCGTGCGCAGCGGAATCCGACGTGCGAACTGCCCGTATCGGGTGTCGTTCCCCGTCGCGCGGGTGGCCGGTAGCTCTCGCAATAGTCCGGATTGCATAGGAATGAGCCGCCTTTGATGACTTTCTCGCCGGCCGCGGGTGTGGATGGATCCACGATCACCGGCGGGCCGGGGGGGTTGCAGCACACCTGCGTTCCAAACTCTTTTTCTTGAAGCGCGTACGCGTCGGGACGGAACCAGTCGCTGCACCAATTCCAGACGTTTCCGCCCATGTCCGACAAACCCCAAGCGTTGGGCGGATAGGCTCCAACGGGCGACGTGCGCTCGAATCCGTCGGCGCGGTCATTGCGATGCGGAAAGTCGCCCGTCCAAGTGTTGGTCATGTGCCTGCCCTCGGGTCGCATTTCCTCCCCCCAGGCATAGCGCGTCGCTGGCTTCCCGGCACGGGCCGCATATTCCCACTCCGCCTCGGTCGGCAGGCGCTTGCCGGCCCAACGCGCGTACTCGACGGCGTCGAACCAGGATACTTGGACGACGGGATGCGGCTCGCGCCCCTTCCACGTACTGCTTGGACCTTCCGGTTTCTGCCAACTTGCACCGGGAGTCCAACGCCACCAGCGCGCAGGATCGTTGTAAGGCACCGGGCCTGGTGTGGAGTGGAACACCAGCGCGCCTGGAACGAGATCTTCGGGAGCAGGGCGCGGAGTGCCGGGCGGAACCTGTCGAGCAAGTTCCTCCCAGACGACCGGTCGTTCCGCGGTCGTGACATAGCCGGTGGCCGTGACGAAGGCGGCGAACTCGGCGTTCGTGACTGGACGAATGTCGAGCCAGAAACCGTCCAGCTTCACTGTCCGCGCCGGCCGTTCGCTGGCCGGCGCGGCTGGATCGCTGTTTCCCATGAGAAACTCTCCCGGCGGAATCCAAAGCATTCCCGCCGGAGGATCGGAATGCGCAAGCGGGGCGGCGCCGGACTGGAGAATCAGAACTAGAAGTCCAATGTGTGCCAACATGGGTCGCCGACGAGTCTTCGAGTCAAGAGGAGCGTGAAACGGCGCGGAGGCGGTCAAGTGAGTCTAACTCACAGGCATCCCGAGCATCGCGAGGACAGCAGCCGCAACGTCCAAACCGCCCGGCTAACGGAGGCAGAACGCTCGGCCGAGATGGCCGGTTCTTCAAAGCGCCCCACAGAGGCATAGCCGCCCCACGACCTAGGCCAAATCCACGTTTCGGGGCCTTCACCTAGTGGGTTGATTCAGAAGTTCGCAACATATGTCGAGCCCCGCAGCCGCGTCAGCTAGGCGCGCCGACGACGCGTATTCGCTGCAATACTCGGAGGAGGCGCAACGACGCTGGCGCGTGCGAGGGG
>JAKFYL010000404.1 GCA_021730845.1 Planctomycetota bacterium
GATCCCCGCCGCTCGCGCGGGGATCTGCGGACAGGCGACGCATTGTCTTGTACTTCCCCAAGCTCGCCGACGACGAGCAAGGCCACGTTTCCAGCAAGCACATCCTGCCGCTGTCGCTCTTGACCATTGCCGCTTGGCCGCTGGCGGATGGCTACGAAGTCGTGATCATCGACGGCAACATCTACCCGGGCGAAAAGGCCCATCAGCTCGTGCTGGAAGCCTGCGAAGGTGCGCTGCTGTACGGATCGACCGGAATTCTCGGCTTCCAAGTCGCCGACGGCGCGCGTGTGGCCGGCAAGGTGCGGACGCGATTTCCAAACTTGCTGCGCGTCGTGGGTGGGTGGTTTTCCAACGCCTTGCCGGAACCATACCTCGAGGACGGACTGTACGACGCCCTCGCGTTGGGGCAGGGCGAAATCACGTTTCGCGAACTCGTGTCGGCGGTCGCATGCGGCGCAAATATCGAGCAGGTCGCCGGGCTGGCGTTGTGGCGCGATGGACGCCTGTTCCACACGCCGCCGCGTGCGGCCGTGGGCTGGGACCAGCTCAAGAATTGCCCCTGGCACCTGCTCGACTTTGTTCCGTATCGGGAGGCCCAGCTCGCCAAGGACCAGCAGCGCGCGCTGGAACGCTTGCCCTTGCCGCCTGCTTGGCCCAGCTCGCAACCGTTCGTCGCCATCAGTTACTACTCGAGTTTCGGCTGCCCACTGCCGTGTTCTTTCTGTTGTTCGCCGGCCTTCACGTCTCGACGTTGGAAAGCCATGGACGGGCAGCGCGCCGCCGAGGATCTGGCCGACTTGCAGCAGCGCTGGAAATTCGACGCGGTCAATTTCTTCGACGCCAACTGGGGCGTCGCTGAAGCACGCGTACAGAGTTTTGCCAAGACCCTGATCGACCGCGGAGTTTCCCTGCGCTACTACCCGTATGCGCAGGCCCAGTCGATCCTGGCCTATTCCACGCAGACTTTGGACCTCTTGCGCGACTCGGGACTGTACGTCGTTTGCATCGGAGCCGAGACGGGCGACGACCAAACCATGGAATTGGTCCACAAGCCGACGCGCGGCGACGACAATCTGCGCGCGGCACAGGCGCTCGACCAGCGCGGAATCATCGCCCGCTTGAGTTACATGATCGGGCTGCCGGGGGAAGACGAAGACTCGATGCTCGCCACCATCGATCAAAGCCGACGCATTGCCTTGACTTGTCCGCGCGCCGCGCCAGCCATTTGGCCCTACCACCCGATTCCCGGGTCGGCGCTGTACCCACAAGCGCTGGCACAGGGCTTTCAAGCCCCGCAGACGCTCGCGGAGTGGGGCAAGTTTTGTGACTACCGTAGCGGCGAGTCTTGGGCACGCCGCATTCCACAGCGGGTCGTGGAGCGCCGGACGCTGTACCACCACTTCGCCAACGTAGCTCGCGGCCTGGAACACAGCGGTGCCCGCTACTGGCAGCGCCGCGCTCGCAGCCGCTTGGAGCGCAACGACTTTCGTTTTGGACACCTGGAAGCCAAGGCTTTCGATTGGCAAAGACGACTGCTGCGCTGGCTAGCCAAGCGCGATTCCCATCAACCGTTGAAGCGACACACTTCGCCATGATCCAACCCAAGAAACCCAAAATCGTCCTGTATTTTCCCCAACAGGCCGACCCCAAGCTCAACGCGCCGTCGGGCAAGGATCTGCTGCCGCTTTCGCTCCTGACCATCGCGGCGATTCCAGCGAACGAAGGCTACGAGGTCGTCTTGATCGACGGCAACCTGTACCCCGCCGAGGAGGCCTTCGTGCGCACTGTCGAGGCTTGCGAAGGGGCGCTCTTGTTCGCCACAACCGGCATTCTGGGCTACCAATTGGCCGACGGCTATTTGTGTGCGCAGCGCGTCAAGGCCCGGCACCCGCGCTTGCCCATGTTCATCGGCGGCTGGTTTGCGTCGGTCGCGCCGGAGTGCCAACTCGCCACCGGTTTGTACGACGCCGTCGCGATCGGTCAAGGCGAGCATACCTTCCGCGACTTAGTTCACGCCGTTGAATCCGGCACCAGTTTGGAGCAAGTGAGCGGACTGGCGCTCATGCGCGACGGGCAGTGTGTACGAACGCCCCATCGTACCATCGTGGGCTGGAACGAACTCTTGACCTGCCCCTGGCACCTGCTGGACATCGAGCCGTACCGCGCAGGACAGTTGCAAGGTCGCAAGGTGCGCGAGGTCGAACGCATGCCGACGCCGCCCGGATTCGAGAACAAGCCGTTCTTCGGCATCAGCTACTACTCGTCATTCGGCTGCCCGGAGCCTTGTACTTTCTGTTGTTCGCCGGAGGTCACAGGCAAGCGTTGGAAGTCCATGCCGGCCGATCGAATGTTGGACGACTTGTGTGAGCTCAAACAGCGTTGGAACTTCGACACGGTGCGCTTTTACGACGCCAACTGGGGCGTCATGGAAAAACGCACGAGTGAGTTCTGCAGGGGCCTGCTCGAACGCGATACGCGCTTCTGGTGGTACTGCCTGATGCAGGCTTTTTCGATCTTGCGTTACAAGCCCGAAACCTTGGACCGAATGCGCGACGCCGGCATGTACGTGGTCGGTATCGGCGGCGAGACCGGCGACGAAGGGATGATGCAGAAGATCGGCAAGCACACACACAACGACGACAATGTGCGTGCGGCGACCGAGATGGATCGGCGCGGCATTTGCTCGTGGGTGACCTACATCATCGGCTACCCGAACGAAACTTCGAGCTCGATGCAGCACACGCTCGATCAGTGCCGGAAGATCGCCGGATCCTGCACCTTGGCTCGACCCACGGTCTGGCCTTACCGACCGATTCCAGGAACACCCATGTACGCCGACGCCCTGCAATTGGGGTATCAGGCTCCCCAAACGCCGCTGGAGTGGGGCACGATCGGCGAATACCACCTGGAAGAGACTTGGCCGGGCAAGATCCCGCCGGAAATTTCGCGCGCGCGCCGCTTGTTCGAACACTATTCGACGCTGTCCCTGGGGTTGGCGCGCGGCAAAGTCGGTTGGTGGGAGGAACGTGCCAAGCGACGCATGCAAACCAACGACTTCCGCTATGCAGGCATGGAAGCCAAGGCTTTCCACCTCTACCACCAGTTGACGGCTCCGTGGCGATCTCGCTCGCCTCAAGTTCGCATGGGCCACCGCACGAGTGTGCTATCGGGACGGGGCGCGAAGGTCGGGTCGTGAACCGTCGCGCCCCGTCCCGATAGC
>JAKFYL010000244.1 GCA_021730845.1 Planctomycetota bacterium
TACCGCCATGTGGGAATCGAGCCTGGCTACCTACCGCCATGTGGGAATCGAGCCTGGCTACCTACCGTTGACCAGCGCGGGGGCAGGAAGTAGTTTGGTTGGTTGACCAACTCACTATAACCATGACTGCCCCCTCCGACACGCGCGAAAAGCTCATCGCCGCCGCCATGGACCTGTTCGTTTTCCAGGGCTACGGCAACACCGGTCTGGCCCAGATCGCCCGCAAAGCGGGCGTGCTGCCGGGCTCGCTGTACTACTTTTTCCCGACCAAAGAGGACTTGCTGCATGCCACTTTGGAAAGGCGCAAGCAGTTGCTCTATCCCGAGGTGCTCGAACCGATTTGGGAGCGCCTGGACGATCCCATCGAACGCGTCTTCGGTTTGCTCGCCGGCTACCGTTCGATGCTCGAAGTGACCGAGTTCCGGCATGGCTGTCCGATTGGAAACCTGGTGCTCGAGGTAGGCGAGACGCATCCGCACGCGCGCGCACTCTTGGCGCAGAATTTCAATGGCTGGCTGGACGCGATCGAGGAGTGCTTTCGCGCCTCGCGGGATCGCCTTCCCGAGCACACCGACGCGCGGCGCCTGGCCGTGTTCGTGCTGACCACCATGGAAGGCGCCGTGATGCTCGCGCGCACCTACCGCAACTTCGAAGCCTACGACGCAGCCATCGTGCAACTGCGCGACTACGTCGAACGCCTGCTCACCGAAAGCACCCCCTCGTCACGCCAAGGAAGGAAACACGCTTGAGCATGGAATCCTCCGCTGCAACCGCCCGCAACCAAACCCGCTTGGAGCACAAATCATGATCGTACTTGGCCTCGCAATCGCTTGGGTCCTGACACACGATGCCGAAGCGCCAAGCCTGGAGTGGCGCCTGTACTGCGCGGCCATGCGCGCCGCCGAAACTTCGCTGCGCCTGCACGAAACCGATCAAGTGGCGCGCTGGCTCGCACAGACTCCGGTGGAGCATCGCGGCTTCGAGTACCGGCACATCGAACACCTAGCTTCGCGCAGCGCGGCCACTTTCGCGCTGCACGGCGCGGCGATTACGGACCTGGCCGTTTCACCGGACGGAACACGGCTGGCAACAGCTTGCGGCGACGGCACGGCGCGCATCGTGGATGCGCAGAGCGGAGAGACCCTGCACGAATTGCGCGGTCCCACTGCCGCCCTGTGGTCGCCGGAATTCTCGCCCGATGGCAAGCGGCTCGCCACGGCTTGTTCGGACGGCAAGACGCGACTGTACGAAGTGGCCAGCGGGCGCGAGCTCGCTACTCTCGCCGGTCCGGGCAAGGGCGTAGCCGCGCTCGCCTTCGGACCTTCCGACGTTTTGGCCGTGTGCTCCTGGGATCGCAGCGCCGAGCGCGGCGTATGGGGCATCGTCGAGTTGTGGGACAGCGCGCGCGGCGAGCGGCTCCTGCACCTCGAGCACGGCGTCAAGCCGATCACCGCCATCGACTTCAGCGCCGATGGAACGCTGCTGGCGGCGGGAACCTGGGATGGCGACGTAGCCCTGTGGAGCGTCGGTACCTGGGGCGAACCGCGCCGACTCTTTCCGCCCAAGAACGACGACTACCAAGCCGTGCGCGACCTCGCTTTCGCACCCACCGGGGACGAACTCGCGGTCTCCTATGCCGACGGCCGCGCGCAACTATACGACGCGCGCACGCTGGAGTTCGTCCGCACGCTCGACACCAGCACGCCTGGAAGCGTAAAGGAACTGAACGACATCTGCTACCTGCCGGACGGACTGCGCCTGGCGACCGTCGGCGCGGATTTGACGCTGCGCCTTTGGGAACGGGCCAGCGGGAAGATGCTGGGCGAATACGCCGGACACACGCGCAGCGTTGCGAGCGTCGCCGCGCACCCGCAAGGAACGTATCTCTACAGCGCCTGTGCCGACGGCAGCGTGCGCACCTGGGACATGGCGGCCCTCGAGCCGGCGCGCTCGGTTTGGCGTGGCCCGTCGACTTCGTATTCGCTGGCGCTCTCGCCGGACGGCGCGCGCGCCGCCCTAACCGGCTGGGGCGGTTTCGTGCGCATCGTGGAAGTCGAGAGCGGCCGCGAACTGGCGCGCTGGGACGGCCACGGGACTTCCGGAGTCGGCGTCGACTGGAGCTCCGACGGGCGCTACCTAGCCACAACCGGCAACGATGGCCGCATCGTGCTGTGGGACGCTGAAACGAAGGCCGAATGGAAAGTCTTGGCCGACCACGAAGGTCAGGTTCTCGCCGCCAGGTTCTCCCCTGACGGACAACTGCTCGCCGGCGCGGGACAAGTCGGCGACGTGTGTTTGTGGAGCGTTCCCAAGGGAGACTTGCTGGCGACGCTCACGGATGCACCCGGACGAGTCGGCTACCTGCACTTTTCGCCCGACGGAACGCGGCTTGCGGCCGCGCACCCCGACGGCATCGTGCGGCTGTGGGATGTGGCCACGCACAAGCTCATCGCGCGCCTCGAGGGGCATCCCGCCAGGTCGCCCGCTTTGGCCTTTAGCCCCACCGAAAACGTCCTAGTCAGCGCGAGTGGACGCGATGTCCGCCGCTGGGACGCGCACTCAGGGAAAGCGCTACCTCCGCTCCCCGATGCGTCCAGCAGCGTGAATTATCTAGCCATAGCTCCGGACGGCCGGCGCTTCGCCGCGGGACTTGGCAACGGCACCCTCGAGCTCTGGGACGTGCAATCGGGCCTGGTCATGCTGCGCCAGACGTACACGGCGGGTGTGTTCTTCACGGGCTGGACGCGCGCCAGCGACGCAGTGTTCGCACTGCCGATGGACGAGACGGTGCGCGTGCTGCGCACGCGCTGAGCGATCCGGCTCGTGCCTAGTAGATCCAGTTCTCTGATCCAAGAGGCTGAGCCCGGTTGACTTTTGCGTGATGAGCGGCAAAGCGCTCTAGCTCCTGCCAGAAAGTGGGAAAGGACTTTTCCACGCACCCCGGATCTTGAATCTCCACGCCGTCCGCGGCCAGGCCGAGAGTGGCGAAGGCCATGGCCACACGGTGGTCCGCGTAGGTTTCGATGCGCGCGGACTGGAAGCTGCGTGCAGGATGAATCCGCAGCCAGTCGGGGCCCTGCTCCACGCGCACCCCCAGGCGCGCTAGTTCGGTTGCCGCGGCGTACAATCGATCCGATTCCTTGAGTCGCAGTCGAGCGATGTTCTTGATGCGCGTGGGGCCGGACGCAAAGGGCGCC
>JAKFYL010000219.1 GCA_021730845.1 Planctomycetota bacterium
CCACTGCGCACAGACCCAAAGGGGTCTGTGCGATCCGCCTGCGGCGGACCGAGGCTTACCGGCCGCTGAGCACGGCCCGACACGCGTGACGAGGCCACGGTGAAGCGTGCGCAGCCGCAGCAGGGTACTTTTTCAACGGGCTTCTAAAGTCAGGGCGCGGGCGCAAGCGCGCGCAGCGTCCGGACGCCTTCCGCTACCAGCGCTCGTGCGCGCTCGATTTCCGCCGGCGTGGTGAAGCGCGACAGCGAAAAGCGCACGCAGGCCGAAGCCTGCCGGGGAGTCAAACCCATGGCCAGCAGCACATGCGAAGGCGCTTGCTTGCCGCTGGAGCAGGCGGCTCCCGTGGAAGCGCACAGGCCCTGGGCCGAGAGCCAAATCACCAGCGCCTCGCCCGAAAGTCCTTCGAAACGCAAGTTGGACGTATTCCAAATCCGGCGCGTGCCGCCTTGCACGAAGGTGCCGGGAATGTCGGCCAGAATGGCCTGCTCGAAAAGATCGCGCAGGCGCTCGGGAGCCGGCTCGCTTGCCAGCCACGCTCGGGCACTGTGCGCGGCACGCCCAAAACCAATCGCTCCGACGACGTTTTGCGTTCCTGCTCGCCGCTCGCCTTCTTGACCTCCACCGGTGAACAGTGCTTCGAATGGCGCCTTGTGTTTGACGTACAGCGCGCCAACGCCTTTGGGGCCGTGGAGCTTGTGAGCGCTGAAGGACGCGTAGTCGATCGGCCACTGGCCCAGGTCCAGGGACATCTTTCCAGCGGCTTGAACCGCGTCCACATGCACGCGCGCGCCGACAGCCTGTGCGCGCGCGGCGATGGCGCGCACGTCGTGGATGACGCCCGTTTCGTTGTTTACCAACATGACGTTCACCAAGGCGCAGCGCTCGTCGAGTTCGGCTTCCAGGCGTTGCCCATCGAGCGCGCCGCGTCCGTCGACGCCGATTTCGACGATTTCCAAGCCGCGCGCGCGCCTGCGCGACAGGGGATCCATGGCCGCGGCGTGCTCGACCGCGGTCGTGAGCACGCGCGTCCTCCCGCGCCGCGTTTGGTCGGACAAAGCGCATTGGAGCGCGGTAGCTATGGACTCCGTCGCGCCCGAGGTGAACACGAGTTCACGCGCGCTCACACCCAGAAGTGCGGCAACGCTGCGGCGCGCTTCTCCCAAAGCGTCCGCCGCCTGTTCTCCAACCTGATGCAAGCTGGACGGATTGCCGTACAGTTCGGACAAGGCCGCTTGCATGGCCGACAGCGCTTCAGGCGCCAGCGGCGTGGTGGCGTTGTTGTCCAGGTACATGGTCATGCGCGCCAAGGCACCCCGTTTGGCGGCCGTTCGGCGCCAAGGGGTCTAGAACAGTGCGCTGACGTGGCTCGGCAAGTCCTCGCCCGTGACTTGGCAAGGCTGGCAGAAGTTGTTGCCCGAGGCCGGAGTGTGTTCGCAGCGCTCGCACTGCGAGAGCTTGGCTTGGGCGGCGATCAGGGCCTCGCGTTGCTGTTCCAGCTCCGTGATGCGCCCGCTGAGCAAGCGCTCTTGCACTTGAAGGGCCTCGCGGACCCGCGCCATATACACCTGGCGGGTTGCGCCGGAAACGCGGGTGGCCAGGAGTTCGCGGATTTGTCCCAAGTTGAGGCCCAGGTGCTGCAAGTCCCGAATGGTCTCCAGCCGGTGGGTGTCCGTGCTGCGGTAGTAGCGAAAGCCACCGCTGGAGCGCGCTGCGGGCTCCAAGACGCCCAGCTCTTCGTAGTAGCGAAGCGTGCGCAAATTGGTTTGTGCCAATCGCGCGAAGTCGCCGATTTTGAGCAATCCTTCAGCGCTCGAGTGCGAACTCACAGGAATGGTTGCCATGGACTCCAAAGATAGGGGCTCCGGGTAGGGACGACCCGGCGGCTTGTTTGTGCCTCCATCCTACGCGGAAGCGGGCTGGGATGGTGTTGCGCGGCCCGTGCGGCCGCAGGGCGGCACTCCAATTAGGCCCTCGGCTGGACTAGGATGGCCCCTGCGAATAGTGCCCGCGCCTGGGCGTAGGGCGTCTTTCAGTACATACCCATGATGTTCGACCAAACCTACCTCCTGATTTCGATCGTGCCCCTGCTGTTCAGCTTGTGGGCTCAGTATCGAGTCAAGAGCACGTTCTCAAAGTATTCCCAGGTTGGCGTGCGCTCGGGCATGAGTGGCGCCGAGGCCGCGGCAGCCATCGTGCGCGCCAGTGGTCTGGAAGGCGTGTCGATCGAGCGCCACCAGGGGTTCCTGTCGGACCACTACGATCCGCGCTCGCGCACGCTGCGGCTTTCGCCCGATGTGTACGACGGTCGTTCGATTTCGTCTGTGGCCGTGGCAGCCCACGAAGCAGGCCACTCGCTGCAGCATGCCCACAACTACGCGCCCCTGACGCTGCGCTCGAGACTCGTACCCTTGACGCAGATCGGTTCGCGCATCTGGTTCCTGCCTTTCATGATCGGACTGGGCATCCACTCGATGGGCTTGACCATGGCCGGCGTGGTCATGTTCGGAATGGTGGTCTTGTTCCAGTTGGTCACATTGCCGACCGAGTTCAATGCTTCGAATCGTGCCAAGGCCTTGCTGGCTTCGACGGGCATCGTTAGCTCGCGCGAAGAGGAAGCGGGCGTTGACAAAGTGCTCGACGCTGCGGCACTGACCTACGTTGCGGCGCTGGTCGCGTCGGTGGTGCAGCTCTTGTACTTGCTGATGCGCGCCCAGGGTGCGCGCGGCGAGCGCTAGTCGGCGTGCGAGCTTGGGCAGCGCTGGGCCTTTCGTTCGTTTGGCCCGCTCTGGCGGCCTGCCAGGGCGAACAAGCGAGCGACACGGCGCCGAACGTACCGCCGGGGAAAGCGCAGCCGGCCGCGGCGATGGAAGAGCTCACTGCGCGCCTACAACCCGGCGACCTCTTGTTGTGGTCGGGCGAAGGCTGGGGCTGTGATCAGGGACTCGGCGGCCGGTGGACCTCCGCCAGCATGTACGTAGGGAATCCCGACGCCTGGGTCGAACATTTCGACAGCCTGCCGCAAGTGAATGCCTGGGTGGCCCGCGAACTAGGGCGACCCGCCAGTTTTGCCGAACTCGTGGCGGAACGCGCGCCTCAGTACGCCGCGTCCCTGGCCGCCAACCAAGCCGGCCCCATTGCGAAAGTCGGCGCGAAGGTCGGCGCGGAAGTCGGCGTCGAGGAAATGGGCGTGGTGCTG
>JAKFYL010000410.1 GCA_021730845.1 Planctomycetota bacterium
GTTGATCGGGTTGGCCGAGTTCTTGTTGTACTCGCCGAGCACGGCCAGGGCCTCCGTGCGGAACCCCTCTTCCGTGTAGGCCAGGTTCATGAAGCGGTCGGCTTCGATCTCCAACATCTTCTCCAAGCTCTCCTTGGCGAACGTGATGTGGTAGTTGGTGAAGTCGTCGGTCGTATAGGCGTTTTGGCGCGCGCCGGCCTGGGTGATGATTTCCTCGTAGGCCGCCGGTGGGTATTTCTTCGTGCCTCGAAACATCATGTGCTCGAAGAAGTGCGCGAAACCCGTTTTCCCAGGTTCGACCTCGTTGCGCGATCCTGTTTGGACTGGAATCTGCAAGGACACCAAGTTGGGTAGTCCCGTGGGCACAATGATGACCTTCAGCCCGTTGTCGAGGGTCTTGCCCACGGCCTGGAACGGAAGCAGATCTTTGGATTTCTCGAGTTGGGCAGGGGTCACGGCGGTGGTGCTTTCGGAATGATCGTGGGGATCAGATGGGGTCGCAGGGGCGATGGTCACGCCGGGCTGCCCGGTCCCCGACCAAGCAGCCGCCCGCGCAGGCCCGGAGGCGAACAGGGGCGCGACCAACATGGGGAGCACGGCGGGAATCAGCGCACAGAGCTTGGATTGGAACATGGAGTTCGGCGGCAGCCTGGGGATCAGGGCGGACGTTGGTGAATCGAAAAAGCAGCTTGGCGCGCGCTATCGGCCCTGCGAGAGCGCGCGGGCGAGGAGTATAACCGTGGCCTCGTTCCCATGCTGAATCCCCAAAGCAAGCCGCAGGGCGCAGCGGCACTTGCCAGCCGTCCGCGCGCTTTGCTGGCCTGGATCGTGCTCTGGTCCGTAGGTTTGGCTTTGGTAACGCGTGAGTTGCTGGACGTTCGCGTGACCAGGCTCTCCGAGGGTGATCCCAGTCAAGGTTGGTATTCGTACGACCCCGACAGCCTGTACCACGTCCGGCGGGTCGATCGCGCGCTAATGGAATCGATGCTGCCGGCGGCCACCGACCCGCGACTCAACTTTCCCCATGGCGCGCCGATTCCCTGGCCACCCTACTACGATCTCGCCCTGGCCGTGGCCCTGGCGCCCTGGAGCGCAAACTTGGAACGAGCTCAGCGCCAAGCGTTCGTCGAACGCAGCGTGTGCAGCGTGCCATGGGGAATGGCTTCGCTCAACGCGGGTCAACTAGCTTGCTTGGGTTGGATGGTCGCTGGTCCACTCGGGGCTTTGGTCGCGGGAACGACCTACGCCTGCCTGGGAGCCTCCATCTATTACTCCGCGCCAGGCATCGGAGACCACCACGCGTTCATTGTGTTGCTGGAGACCACGTTGTTCTTGATGGCGAGCTTGGCGCTCGCCCGCGAAAACTCGCGCAAGCGCGCGCTAGGGCTTGGAGTCGCCGCGGGCGCGGTATTGGGAATTGCTTTGGGTGCCTGGGCCGGCGCGCTCCTGTTCGCCGGCGCGTTGCAAATCGCTCTGCTCTTGGCGCTGTTCGTGCGCGCCGAGCGCCGCGACCTAGCCCACTTTTCCGCCGCGCTCCACGTGGTTGCCGCGCTGGTACTGCTGCCGGCAGTGCTTGCCAGTCCTTGGCGCCACAGCGAACCATGGATGGTAGTCAACCTATCGTGGTTCCACGTCGCGTACTTGTTCGCGGGCGCGCTGGCACTGCTGCCGCGTTGCCTCTTGGCGAGCGAATCCGTTTGGTACAAACGCTGGCCCCTGGTCATTTGCGCTGTCGCGCTCGCGAGCGCCATGCTGGTCAAGTGGAGCCCCGACGCGCTCTCGAGCAGTGTACGCTCGGGCTTTGCCTGGGCCGCGCGCGGCAACGACTTCATGGCCTACGTGCAGGAATCCCAGCCCCTGCTCGCCGACGGGCTGACTTGGCCGCTGCGCGACTTGGGCTACGCCGTCCTGTTGTTTCCCGTCGCGCTGGTGTGGGTCGCCGTATCGGCCCTGCGGCAACGCGACTTGGTGCGCGTGCTGTGGACCACGCTGGGCCTGGTCCTGTTCACCCAAGCGCTGCTGCAACGGCGCTTTGGGGATGCGTTTGGACCTGCCATGGCTGTCGTCCTGGCTGTGTGCCTGGCGGACCTACTCGGCTGGGAGCGGCACGCCTGGCCCAAACGCGGCTTGCTGCTCGGAGCGACTGCGCTGGGCGCGTTGGGCCTGCATGTTCCCACTCTGCGCGACGCAGTCCAGCGCGTCTCATATGAGGAACCGTTCGTGCGCGGCAAACAGTCGCAGGCCTGGCGCGGGCAACGCGAACTCGTGGAGTGGCTCGGGCGCCAAAATCCGGACCAAAGTTGGTGTGTGCTGGCTCCTTGGGATTTGGGCCACACGATCGAATGGGCCGGCGACTCCCCCACCGTCGCCACCAACTTCGGCAGCTATCTGGGCGAAGCGAGCTACTTGGATCCGGGGCGGTTCTTCCTCGAAGAATCGACCTTGGACGCGGAACAACTCCTGCTCGAGCGGCGCGCGCGCTTCGTACTCGTGCCGGCGAATTTTTCGGACTCCATGGAGGTCCTGATGCGCATCCTGCGCCCGGGTTTGCGCGGGCTCTATTTGTCGGGGGCCAGGCCGGCGAGCTACACCCCGCGCTGGTATCGCACCATGGTGGCGCGGGCCATGCACGACGGCCATGTGGATTCCAGTCGAGGAGCTCCCGCCGAGGCACAATTGGATTTCCTGCGCCTCGTTCATGTGTCGGCGCGCGCATATCCGTTGAAAGTCGCCATCCCGCACGTGCCCGAGACGGCCGCGCTGCCGTGCGGCTGGATTTGGGAACGCGTGGAAGGTGCGCGCGTTCAGGCTCGCTGCGCGCCGGAGCAGGAGCTGCGAGTGGAACTGTCCGTGCAGTACCCGTCCATGCCACACCCATTGGTATGGACGGGAGCTGCGCGGCCGAACGCCGCTGGCATCGCCAGCGTGCGCGTACCCTATTCCAGCGAGACCAATGGCGACGGTGTTGCCCAGGGGCCGGCGCGCTATGTTGTCGGCTCGCGCAGCGGGGAAATCGTGCTTTCCGAACTCGACGTCACACAGGGCCGGACACGGAGCATCGATTGAAGTGAGCGCCAGCGAGCAACCTAGACCATTGGCGCTCTCCACGCACAATTGGCTCGTGGCGGCGATCGCGCTCGCCAGCGCGTGCCTGGCTTGGTTTGCGCGCGATCGCCGCCACGAGCCAATTGTGCG
>JAKFYL010000208.1 GCA_021730845.1 Planctomycetota bacterium
ATGCGCCAATTCCAAAGCGCGCGCGAGCACCTGGCCCAAGTCGGCCGAAATGTCGAACCACGTTCCCGGCTGGGCACTGGCGTGTGCGCAGAACTGATTCAGTTCACTGCCTGACTCGTAGTCGCTGAGCGTGCGCTGCAAACTCTCGATGCGCTCGAAAGCCGCGTCCAAAGCCTGGCGAGCGAGCTCCCTCGTTTCCGGCTCGGCCCACGTGACGATGCGCACCGTGGTTCCAAGCAGCGCCCGCGACTCTTCGAGCCGCTCGCTGCCAAGGCCAGATCCCAAAGTGCTGCCCTGCGGAGCCCCACAAGCGAGCAGGCACAGCAGCCAGCCATGGCGGACTCGGAGGTTCACGGCCGCGATGCGCTCCTTAACGCTACATTCGTGTGCGTGCTAACCCTGCTCCTCATCAACCTTTGCTGCCTGCCCTTATCGCAGGCCGGCCCACTGTATCCCAGTCCCCCGCCGGGCAAGCCGCCGCCGGTCGACTTGCCCGCGGCCACCGCGGATCAGCCCGAGAAAATGCAGCGCTACGTGGAGCGCATCCCGGGCACGCAAGTGGACTTCGCCCTGGTCCCGATCCCGGCTGGCGAGTTCTTGCTGGGAAGCCCGGCCGAGGAACCCGGTCGCAAGAAGGACGAAGGCCCGCAACGAAAGGTGGCCATCGAACCTTTTTGGATGGGCGAAAAAGAAGTCACTTGGGACGAGTTCCAAGTCTTCCAGTTCAAACAAGACATCGAATCGCGCGCGGCCGGCAAGGCCCAAGCGACGCCGCAAGACGCCTGGGCCGACGCCGTCAGCCGTCCGACCAAGCCATATGTGCCGATGGACTTTGGCATGGGCTTCTCGGGCTTCCCCGCCAGCTCGATGACACACTTCGCCGCGCGCCACTACACCAAGTGGCTCAGCCAAAAAACCGGCCGCTTCTACCGCCTGCCCACCGAAGCGGAATGGGAATACGCCTGCCGCGCGGGAACCACTGGCGCCTATTCGTTCGGTACCGACGCCGCCAAGCTCGCGGACTACGCCTGGACGTTCGACAACGGCGGCGAGGTGTACCACAAGGTGGGCACCAAGCTCCCCAACCCCTGGGGGCTCTACGACATGCACGGCAACGTCGCCGAATGGGTGCTCGATCGCTACGACTCAAGCTTCTACGCCACGCTCACCGAGACCACGAACGCGCGCGTACTCAACGCGAGCAATACCGCCTGGCCGCACGCGGTGCGCGGCGGATCCTTCGATAGCAACCCTGAGCGCGTGCGCAGCGCCTCTAGGCGCGCCTCGAACGCTGGCTGGCAGTCCAAGGACCCCCAAATGCCGCGCAGCATTTGGTACCTGACCAACGCGGCTTTCGTCGGATTTCGAATCGTGCGCCCCCTACGCGAACCCACGCCCGAAGAAATCGCGCTCGCCTTCGAACCTTACGACGACGAAATGCGCCGCGTGCTAGAGCGCCAACGCGAGGGCTCGCGCTAGCTGGATTTGGAACGTCGCAATCCAGTGCTCCATGGCGCCACTTGAGCGCAGGCCGCGCTCAATCCTGCTTTACGAGAGTTACAAGCTTCGTTTCGCCTGCGGCTATTCGCACGGAGACGTAGCCCGACTCGTCGGCGTCCTTTAGACGGAAAACGTACTCACCTGGTTCCAAGTTCTGAATTCGGTAAGGGGGAGCCCAAAACCAGAAGTGCTCCACTCCGACGTACGAAGCCGAGTTCGCAACTTCCGGGCCGAAGCCCATCTTCTCCAAGTTTGCTCGCTGTTCCGGCGTCGGCATCTCCAAGGGCGGCGAAAGATCGCCGGCCACCACTCCTGTGTAGGGCTCCCCGTCGCCTCGTTTGATCAGCAATTCTGCAACCGATCGCGTGGACCAGTCCACAACAACCTCCGACGGCTTGCCTTCGACAACCTCAATGGTCCCAGCAGGTCTCCACGCATGCCGCGTCGCTCGATTTGGAATAGAAACGAATGCATAACCGTACCGACCTGTTGGAACAGGCTCAACGCGGCACACATCATCCTTCCAATCTTGTAGGCGGTAGCGATACTTGGCTCCGTGCAGGTCCTGGAGATCGAGGAAGTATTGGCCACCAATAGAGGACATCGTTTCCATACCTGGTGCGCCTCCGTGAATCCGAACGATCAGTGCACCGAAGGCTACAGCGCTTTGGCGCATTCGAATTTCAACAGGACTAATCCCACTCTGGGCTCGACTGGCAAAGACCGCCAGCGAGGCCGGCTCGTATCCTGGAAGCGCCGCCCGAACTTCAATCGGGCCGAGTGCCGGCTTTTCCTGAACACTCGAGTAAAACTGAAATATATGCGTAGAATCGAGCTCGAATCTGAGATCCAGCAGTGGCGTCACGCCGGCCAAGAACGCCGAAAGCGGAGAAGTTTGCGAGTCTCTCCCGTCCGGATCTAGAAGCCGGGCAGCGAAAGACGGTGGGTTGGTGCTGAATACACTCGGTGCGCGGGCTGGATTTCCTTCCTGGTCACACAAATGCAGTAGTAGTCCATAGCCGAACTCCAATTGGACAAGTGCGTCCTCAGTGCCAGGCTCAATTTTTCGGCAGCCATTCACTTGAATGAGCCCATTTCCGCCCGCGCTCAGCGCGTACCTCCGTTTCGGATCCACAGTCAGTTCAAAGCGCCCGGACGCGTCCGTTTCGGAGATCACAGTGTCTGGATCGGCTAAAATCTCTTGAAATGCGCGATAGTATGCTCGCGGCGCGGCGTCGTCCGGATAGGCCACAATCCGAATTCCCTCAGGACCGCTTTCGTTTCCAATCCTGACCATACCTCGAATTCGGGCAGGCACGGCCAGTTCGACCTCCAGAATGGGGGGCGAGTCCGTAGCAGTCAAGAAGTTCTCTGCAAAATCGAAGGCTGCCTCTGTTGGAGGGTGGTCGTTGGCGACGACCGTCACGGAGCCAGCACTGGTCAATCCCAATGGAACGGCAAGTTCGCCATTGGGGCCAGTACGTCCGACATCCGCTGCGGTCCCGTGCAATCGCAGTGATACCGCCGCTTGGCTAACCGGATCCTTGCGGGGGGTGACAACTCGAACAACGAAGCCATGCGCGGGGGCAAGTGGTTTGGTCGGGACGATCGGTGCGGTCTCCTGGGACCGCCGACTCGCCGAGTTTGGCTGTTGAGGTGCCCCCGTGGAAGCACCGGGATTGCGACCC
>JAKFYL010000481.1 GCA_021730845.1 Planctomycetota bacterium
ATCCATTGGGACGCGATGCCGCGCGGCGCCAAGCGCGCAGCCATCTGGCGGTAGTACTCCAACGTATACAGATCGCTGGAGCCCCGCGACCACACGTGCAGCGGGTCGGCCGTGATCAGGTCCCACTTTTCCGCGGCTCGAAACAACAGATGCCGCCCGTCGGCAAAGTGGAAAGTCACCTTGGGGTGGCCGATGAGCCCGTTGTTCCAATCCGCGAACCACTTGGTTCCGCGAGGAATCGCCGGTTCGATTTCGAAGACGTCGACATGTTCGATGGTCGGCAGATCCAGCAGAGCTCCCGCGGTCATGCCCGTTCCGGTACCGATGCACAGCGCGCGTACGGCAGAGCCATGGAGCAGGCCGGGAATATGCGCTAGCAAGCGCTGCAAGCGCACGTCGACTGGAGCGGTCGAGGCTTCGACCTTGCCGTTCAATCGAATGGACCGCACTTTGCGGCCGTCTTCTTCGGTGGTCTCCTCGACGGCGACCATTTCGTACAAGCCGGCTTCGTGGTGCAGGACCTGCACGGCGGAGGACTCTCGCGTCGGGCTCCAGAGCAAGAACCCGAACAAGGCCGCGGGCAGCAGGGCGGCGAGCCCCAGGCCGAAGGAACGCCGCGGGATGAGCAGCAGCGCGAGCACGCACGGCGCCAGCGCTGCGAAAAACGCTCCGCGCAAGCCCAGGTTCGGCAAGAAAACGAATCCCGCCAGCAAACTTCCCGTGAGCGCTCCCAGTGTGTTGGCCGCGTACACTTGCCCCAAGACGTGTTCTTGAGGCTGCTGGCGATGGCGCTCGAGCATCGTGGCTACACAAGCCGGCAAGGCTGCACCGAATGCGATCGCCGGTGGCAACAATGCCAGGGCTGCGAGCACGGCGTGGGACATCCACATGCGAAGTGGGCCGACCCCGGACGGTAGCCGGTTGCCTAAGCTGGAAAAGAGGTCGGGCTCGCGCAGCTGCCAGCGCAGGAGCAGCGCGCCGGCGAAGGCCAGCGCGGGAATTGCGGCCAAGACTCCCGCGACGACCTTGGGGCCGGCGTCTGAGCGCGCAAGCCAAGTCATGGCCTGCCGGCTGCCCAACCCGATTCCCAGCAGAAACACGGCCAGCACGATCGCGAAGGCGTACACCGAAGCACCGGTCACGGTGACCAGGAGCCGGGTGAGCACGACTTCCAGGGCCAAGCTCGACAAACCCAGACACATGGGCACGAGCAGGAAGATGTCCAAGCCAGTGCGCTTGGTGGCCCCGACGGGCGTGGACAGCGGGACTGGTGCGCGTAGACGGAGGGCCAACCCGGCGGCCGAAAAACTAAACAGCGAAGCGCCGGCCAAACCATAATCGAGCCCGAACACGGGCATGAACAGTCCCGTGCCCAGCAGGACTCCAAGGCACGCGCCGAGCGTGTTCGCTCCGTAGAATCCACCAATCTCACGTCCGCTTTCGTCGAGACTCGTGATGGTCAGCCGTCCCATCACGGGGAAGGTGCCACCCATCGCAATGGTCGGAGGCAGGAGCGCGGCGCCGCACACCAGCGCTCGAACGATGGTCCCGTCGACAGGGTCGATTGCGCCCAGAATCCACGGGCTAGCCACCGCCCAGCAGCCGACGAACACTTCCAGGGCGGCAAACAGGTTTTGCGGCCGAGTGGAACGACGTGCCACACCGGAGAGCAGCCAGGCCCCAAGGCCCAGGCCACCCATGAATACGGCCAAGATCACCGCAGTCGCACTGGCCTGATGCCCCAGAACGCGGGTCAAAAGGCGCGCCCAGATGGCCTCGTACACCAGGGCCGCGGCCCCGCTCAGGAAGAAAACCCAGTCGCTGGTGCGCCGCATGCTCGAGCAGACGATAGGGCCTGGCTGGGCACAGGTCACGGAACTCTGCGGACGTCCGTCGTGCCGTTTGCGTTCCTAAGAGCGCAGTGAAAAGCAACCGCGCTGCATTTGAGGTTTCCTAGATCGACAGTCAGATGGCTAGAACGCCTAGTAGCCCGTTGAAAAAGTCCCGTCGCGAGGCAAAACGCTCTTCGTCGTGGCTAGGAACGCGACACAGGGGCGGAAGCGGCCTTCCTGGCCGCTGAGCACGGCCCGACAAGCGTGACGACGCCACGGTGAGGAGCGCGAAGCGGAAGCAGGGTACTTTTTCAACGGGCTTCTAGGGCTTCTCGCTGATCGCTCATTCCGCGGGAGAAACTGTGAACATTTCGTCATGAAGGATTCGGCTGCTCTCTGCATGCCCTCGGATACGCCCCCTGGGCCGGGTGGAGAGGATTCTTTGAGGATAGGTCGTTCCGGTGCTGTATCTTCAGCGGAATAGGTGAGCTGCCCTTCGCGCGCTAGCAAGGCGGCTGCGGCCAACACGCTGTCCATTCCGCTCGCCAACTTCATCCGCAACTGTTACCTGGCAGGCCTTGTTGGGGCCGAATCCAACCCCCTCCTATGAAAAATAGCTTCCGCAAGATCCTTGTTCCCCTGGCCCTTTCCTTGAGCGTCTTCGCCGCCTGCAGCAAAACGGAAGGCGCCGCCGCCGACGTCAAAAATGCTGCCAAGTCCGCTGCTGAAAGTTTGGACCTTTCCAAGCTCAGCGGAGACGCGCTCAAGACCGGCGTCGCCAAGACCTTCACCGACCTGACCGCCAAACTGGGCGAAGTCAAGGACGAAGCTTCGATCAAGGACCTCATCAGCAAGTTCGGCCCCCAGATCGATCAACTCAGCGGCATGAAGAGCAAACTGACCGGCATGCTGCCCGACACGACCGGCCTGACCAAGGTGATCGGCAGCTTGACCGAGAAGTTCAAGGGCAATGAAGGCGTGATGAAACTCCTGCAGCCCTTCCTGGACAAGATCACCGCTTTGCTGAAGTAAGTTCGGCAGAGTCGGGTTGCGCGCCAACGCAAGCGACCCGATTCGTCGCCTCGGTGGACGACCGAGTAGTCCATGTGCGCGGGAGCCCAACCACTCGGTTGGCTCCCGCGAACGTTTTCTGCCGTCGGTACGGTTTCAGGCTCGCGGTCCGTCGGTACGGTGCCAGGCTCGAATCCCACACCTTTGGTGGTACGGCGGTACGGTGCCGTCGGTACGGTGCCAGGCTCGAATCCCACACCTTTGGTGCCAGGCTCGATTTCTGCTCGCCATGGCGAGCAGAAATCGAGCCTGGCACCAAAGGTGTGGGATTCGAGCCTG
>JAKFYL010000201.1 GCA_021730845.1 Planctomycetota bacterium
GGCCGCCAGCTCGGCTTCGATGCGCTCGAATTCCCCGCGCGCTCCGGCGTGTTCGCGCTCCATCAACCCCAAGCTTTGGCGCAGGGTCTCGGAGCGGCCACGGGTCAGCCCCAAACTGGCGCGCGCCTCGCTCAAGGAGAGTGCGCAGCGCTCCATGTCCGCTTGCGCCGCGCGCAGGCGTTGTTGGCTGACTTGCTTGGAGTCCACGAGCGCACGCCATTGGCGGTCCAGCACCTCCAGGCGCTCTGCATCGGCGGCCAATTCTTGTTCGATCTCGCGCGCGCTGGCCCTGCGGCCGGCGGCGCCTTGGGTCAGTTCGCGTTCTCCGGCGACCAAACTGCCGGCGTCGATCAACTCACCCTTGTGCGTGGCATAGCGCCAGCGCGGGTCCAGCGCCACGAACTCCAGCGCTTGATCCAGGGTTTCGACCAGGCGCACATCTCCGAGGAACAAGCGCGCCAGAGGCTCGAAACCCGGAGCGATCTCCAGGCACTCGCACAATGCCTTGGAACCCTGTGCCACGGCCTTAGAAATCGGCCCCGGGTCCTCACGCCCTGCTGGGTTCGCCTTGGGCCAGCACAGGATCGCTTGCGACCCGTTCTTGTCCGCCAGCGCAGCGGCCCATGCACGCGCGCTGGCCATGTCCTCCGTGCACAGCGCCAAAGCGCGCTCGCCCAGCGCTGCGTCCAAGGCGCGCGCATCGCGCGTCGAAGCGCGCACATGATCGGCCAAGAGCCCCAGCAGCTTGGTGGCGTGCTTGTCCCGGGGCCCTTCGAGGAGCGCACGCGTGCCGCTTTGCAGTCCCTCGCGCTCCAGCTCCAGCTCGCGCAGCGCGTCGATGCGGCTCTTCTTCTTGGCCTGCTCCAAAGCCAATGCCGTGCGCTGGTGGAGCAGTTTGGCCAGGTCCTCTTCGGTCCTACGCAACTCGTCGGTCGCGTGCGCCACTTCCTGGCTCGCTTCGACCTGGGCTTGGCGCGCAGCGTGTTCGCCGTGTTCGAATTCCACCAGGCGTGCCACCAAATCGGCTAGCAAGACCCCCTCGGAATCCAGGCGTGCCTTGAGACGTTCGCCGCGCTCGGCCGCTGGCGCCTTGGAGCCCTGCAAATGGCGCGCGTTGTTTTGGGCTTCCGTGCGCGCATGCAGGGCGCCTAGAACCGCCTCGTTCTGCCGCTCTTCCCGTTCGCGCAGCTCGCGCAACTTGGCGCGCAGTTCGCGCACGCTCTCGCCGCTTCTTTGGGCCGTTTGACGCGCCGCCTCCTGCTGCTGCTTGCGCTCTTGGTGTTCGCTCCTTGCCAGATCGAGTTCTGCCAGGCGCGTGGCCAGCGTGCGCTCGATCTGTCCGGCGCGCTCGTCTTCGCCCGAGGCCGAGCCGCGCATCGATTCGGCGCGCGCCAGCAAGTTGCCGTGGCGCTCCTGGGCCGCGCGCGCGTCCCCTTCCAGGCGCGCCACTTCGGCGGCGGCACGCTCGATGTCCAGGGCCAGCTGAGCCTGTCGCGCCTCGGCCTCGCCTGCCAAGCTCTCGGCCTGTTCGCGCTGGCTGCGGCCGGCCTGCACGCGCGCCTCTTGCTCCTCGCGCCTGGCCTGTACTTGCTCCAGGATCTTGGCGTCGAGCCACAACCGGTGGCGCGCGAAATGCGCGCGCGCCGTTTGCCAGGCCGCGCGCGCTTCCAAGTAGCGTTCCGCGCGCGAAGCTTGGGCCTTGAGCGAACGTACGCGGCTCGACAGCTCGCGCAAGACATCGTCCAAGCGCGTCAAATCGTCTTGCACGCGCTTGAGCCGCGCTTCGGTCTCCTTGCGACGCTGGCGGTAGCGGCTGATGCCCGCGGCTTCCTCGAAAATGCCGCGACGCTCCAGGGGATTCACGGACAGGACCGCGTCGATCTTGCCTTGTTCGAGCACGGAATAGCCGCGGCTGCCCAGGCCAGTATCGAACAGCATGTCGCGCACGTCCTTTAGGCGCACATGCTCGCCGTCGATCGAATATTCGCCTTCGCCGTTCTTGTGTACGCGGCGCGTGATGGCCACCTCGGCCCCGCGCCCGGGCAAGGCGCCGCTGGAATTGTCCAGCACCAGGGTGACCTCGGCCAAGTTCATGGCCGGCCGGCTCACGGAACCCTTGAAGATCACGTCCACCATCTCGCCGCCGCGCATGGACGTGGGGCGTTGCTCCCCCAGCGCCCAGCGAATGGCATCCACCACGTTGCTTTTGCCGCAGCCGTTGGGGCCGACGATGCCAACCAGCGGATGGTCGAAGGTCAGTTCGGTGCGGTCCGCGAAGGATTTGAAGCCGAACAGTTGCAGTCGTCGAAGGCGCATGCGCGATACGGATCGTGTAGGGGAAGACGAGGTCAGAACAGGGGCAGGGCGTCGCCGTGGTACGCAGGGCCGGCCATCGGATTGGCGGGCGCCCCGGGCGCTGCCAGCGTGGCCAAGACCGCCGACGGAGTTTGCTCGCCGCCGAGCGCGGGCGAGCGGGGACGTTGGTGCGCGCCCGTGCTAGTGGAGCTGCTCGGGCTGCTGGAGTATTCCCTTTGACCCAGCTGCAACAGCAGCTCTTCGAAGCCAAGCAGCGCTTGGCAAGCACTGCGCGACTTTCGGCCGTTGGATAGTGCCCACGGGGCGAGCAGACTCAAACTCTCCAGGCAGCACAGCGGCCCCCCGGCGAGCAAACGCGCTTCGGCTTCCAGCCACTCCATCGCCGGCGCGGGCGAAAGCAGCGTTCCGGGGCTGTAGGCGCGGCCCAGCTCCAAACCGTGGCCGGCGCCATCGGAAAACAACAAACGTTGCGCGTGTTGCGGCAAACCCGCGTCTAGTTCGGCAAAGCGCTGCAGCGCCTGGGTGCTGGACCACTCCCCGAGCACAGGTCGCACCGAGCCGGAAGCGGGGTTCCACATCGCGCCGGTTTGGCGCTCGATCACTTCGGCCAGAACCGACAACAGCCGCGCGCCTTGCGCGGGGCGGATTTCCCCATCGCCCAGGATTTGCAGCGCTTCGCGCAAACCGCAGGGCGCGATCTGGTAGCAAAGGCGCGGCCGCAACTGCACGCCGCGCGAGGGCGCGCTGCGCGTTTGGAAGCGCGCGAGTTCGGCCAGCCCGGCCGCGGCGTCGCGCGCGAGTTCCACCAGCGCCTCGAGGAAGCGCTCCTCGCGCCAGGGGCCGGCGCGCAGC
>JAKFYL010000248.1 GCA_021730845.1 Planctomycetota bacterium
GTACAGCACCGTTTCCGAGTCCGCGAAACCGATAGCCCCCGGAAACATCGCACTCGGAGCCGATACCGGCCGGGAAACGTTCGTGGACAAGTCCAACGCGCGCCAATGCAAGTCGAAATCGCGCACAAGAAGCGTGCGACCATCCGGGGACAGCGTGGGACGCTGACCAACGTGCGCGGCCGTGACGAGTCCCGTGTCGACATCGAGAATCTGCACCACCGGTACTCGGCTCCAACCCAGCGTGCTAACCGCGAACGCATCACGGGCCGCAACGTGACGCCCATGCAACGCGGCAGCTTCGATGGGGTCCATGAGCGCGGTAAAGGCCAGCCGGTGGCCATCGGGGAACCACGCCAGCGTGTCATCGAGCGCGCGCACTCCAGGCACGAGGCGCTGCTTGCGATCCGTGTTCCAGATCTCAAGCGTACCCTCGTACAGGTACGCGCTGGGTTCCGAGAATTGCACGCCTTGGCCCTGAGCCACGAGCGCGACGCGATCGCCCTGCTGGGTCAGGGCCAAATGATCGCCCACGGCGTGCTCCCAAAGCGCATCACCGGCGCGGGCGAACACGGTAGTCTCATGGCCGCTCGCGGCCATGAGGTGCAGTTCGTGGCGTTCGCGAAGCATGTCGTTGACGATGAAGGCGACCTGGCCCCGCAAGTCGGGCCCGGCGATGCTGAAGATGGGCAGCCCGCCTTTCTGACCGGCTCGCAGCACGCTCGACTGGAGCGTGGGCAGGTGCGCCGACTGCAGGCCGCTCGATGGCTCGTTGATCAGGATTGCGCCGCTGGCCGGCATTGCGAACTGGACCGCGGCCGGCGCCTCGACCGGTTCACGCTGCACGCTCGGCGGGGTACTCGGCGACGTGGTCACAAGGCCGATCCCCATGACCGTGCATCGCAACCACAGCGATCGGCGATGGAACAACAACCGAGAAAATCGTGCGGGCAATCGAGAAACGACCATGAGTGGCCTCCTGCAGCTGGTGTGTAGGTGAAGGATCAGAATCCAAGCCTATGCCGGTTCTCTCCCGCACGGACCGCACTTGCGCCTATGGGTGCGCAAAGCTGCGCTTCATGAAATCGGGCCGGAAAGGTGGCCGGGCGCAGTCTGTGCCTCCAAGAGGCTCGCAGTAAGTTGCTCAGTACCCGGCCTTGGGGTCCACGACGTTGAGCAGCGGCTCGCCCGCGCCAAAACGGCGCAAGTTCTCGTGCAGCAACGCGCGCCGGCGCTCGCCAGTCAATTGGGACGAGGCGGCCATGTGCGGGGTAATGAGCACGTTCTTGTACTTCCACAGCGGGTGATCCGCAGGCAGAGGCTCGGGGTCCGTGACATCCAGGCACGCTCCGGCAAGGTGGCCAGAGTCGAGAGCAGCCATGAGGGCGCCCGTCTCCACGATCTCACCCCGCGCGATGTTCACCAAGTAGGACCCAGGCTTCATGGCTTGGAACGCACGGCTGTCGAACAGCCCGCGCGTCTGGTCGGTCAGCGGAACGCAAATGGCGGCAACGTCCGCTTCGGCAAGGAATTCCAGCAATTCCTCCGCGCCCCCCAGGCGTGCGACGAACGCCGGTGCCGGAGTTTGGCTGCGGCGCGTCGCGATCACGCGCATTCCTAGTCCGTGCGCCCGCTGGGCGATCTCGGTGCCGATTCCGCCGAGGCCGACGACCAAGAGCGTGCGACCGGTCAGCGTGATCGGTTCCGGCCCCGAACTCTCGCGTTGCCAGCGCCCGAGGGTCTGGCTCTCGCTGTAGGCGCGCAAGTTGCGCGTGAGCGCAAGCAGCATGGCGAAGGCGTGTTCCGCAATCGCCGGACCATGCACCGCGCGCATGTTGGTAAAGACGACGCGGCCGTCCGCGATGGGCTCTAAGTCCATGTATTGCTCGACGCCGGCGCTCATGGCCTGCACCCAGACCAAGTTGGGCGCTTGATCGAGGAGCACGGGTGAAAGCAAATGGGCCATGGCCCCATGGGCCGCGGCCGCGTGCTGCAGCGCGGACTCGCGCGTGAGCCCGGCGATGATGCGCACAGCGGGCGCAGCGCGAGCCAATTCGACCAATTCTTCGGGATCGAGCGGGCCCGCTAGAAAGGTCGCCTGCTCTGCGCTGGCGGACGGCAAGCGCGCGACGCGCGCATTGCGCGTCGACCCGATTTCCAGGGCCAGGCTTTGCGCGGCAGAAGTCGCCTCGCTCTTCGGGACGGAATCGGCGGCTCGGCAGGCAGACCCCAGCGCGGCAAGCAAGAGCCCCGCCATTCGCAGAAAGTTGCACTCGGAAACCACGCCAAGACGTCTCCCGACACGGCTTGAGTACCTCACCATATTGCAGGGCATCTGGGAACTACCATGCTCACATATCGTGGATATCGCCGGTTCGGCCAGACCGACCCCCGGAGACCGCGTCACGCGCAGACCGCCTGCAAGTATAGCAAGCGCCCGCTCGAGTCTGTGGCATTTTTCGATTCCCACGCTCCTCGAGCCCACTCGGGCATCCGCATCCAGGAGCACGGCAGCGATCCCTAGCGGATCGAACACCCATGCATCCGGGCGCTAGTGGCCCCAGCCCGGGGGACAATGCCATTAGGCTCCAGCGTGGCGCTCGGGTGCGCCGGTTGAGCCGTGCTGATCGAGCGCGACTCGTGGCGCTCAGCGGGTGCTGTGCTACCGCGCAACGGCGAGGCGTGGGCTTGCCCAAGCGTCGCGCTGCTTGCCTCAGCAAATGACTCTGACTCAAGCCAGGATTCATGCTTGCACCGCCTGGAGGGCGCGCGACAGTGCTTTAATCCGGCCTCGCGTAGCGAAGAAGACGCGCACGCAACGACGCCAAATAAATCTCAGAATCCAGGCAACATCTAATGCAAACCGCCGACGGTTTCCAATTTCCGTGCCACGGACCTGAATTGTAGCAGAATTCACGCACTCGTGTCCACCGCATTCGCAGCCATCGCTGACCCGAAATTGCGCCGCGACGAGCGCGACTTCACGCGCCGCGGCCCGCTCGATCCAAGGCTGCTGACCACCATGCTGCTCTACATGGTTGCCGACGCCAACCGACGCGGCTACGCGCTCATGCTCGATGCGTTGTGGGACGGAGCGCGCAGCCACGGGCTGCGTTTGCCGACCGAGGAGCCCATCAGCGCCGCGGCGTTCTGCGAGGCGCGAGCCAAG
>JAKFYL010000251.1 GCA_021730845.1 Planctomycetota bacterium
GGGCAGCACCCCAGCTACAATGGGCGCTTTGCCTTCTGGAGCGAATCCCATGCCCGAGACAGCCGGCCTCGAGGCAAGCGCGAGTAAGCATGGGTCCCAGCGCCGGTCAGTCGAAGAGAGGAAAAAGATGCGCCTTGTGACCGTCCCTTCCGCCGGAGCCAAGCTCCGGCTTGCTGCTATTGCATGTCTGCTTGCGGCCGGCTGCGCCACGGCAGGCGGGCCACCGATCGACGTACAAGCAAGAGAGATCAATGCCACGCTCGATACCTCGGAAACGGCCATCGGACCCGGCGACACGTTGTCGGTGATTTTTCCTCACGAAACGGAGTGGAATCAACCCGAGATCCGTGTGCAGGAAGACGGATACGCCAGTTTCCTGGGCATTGGAAAGATCCCGGTCGCGGGCCTGTTCACGGACCTCTTGGAGTCCAGGCTTTCCGAGTCCTACACCGGACTGGTGAGCCGCCCGGAACTGACCGTGTCGATCAAGGAGCGCATGCCGGCCTCCGTCTCCATCTTGGGCGAGGTCGGTGCGCCGGGTGAAATCGCCGTCGGCGCGGATCGCCGCCTGACTATGGTCGATGCCATCGCGCGCGCCGGCGGTTTCCTCAAGGCCACGGCCCACATGTCCAATCTGCTGCTGGTGCGCTGGGATGCGCGCGAGCAGCGCCAGATCGCGTGGAAAATCGACGCCCGGCCCCAGCACTGGGGCAAGCGCGACACGATTTTCTTGCAAGCCTACGACATCGTGTACATCCCCAACACGCCGATCGACAAGGTCGACATCTGGATCGACAACTACATCCGCCGCATCTTGCCTTTCCCTAGTTCTACGACTGTTTTGCCCGGCGTCGTGCCTTCGACCCCCTAGGGATTCATGGCAAACTGGAAATCGGGTCTAGCGGAAGAGGATCCGCAGGACGAGCTCGCACCGCCCTTCGACGCGCGCGATCTGCTGCTCGCCAGCGTCGCGCGTTCTTGGCGCCTGATCCTGGTCATCGCCACCTTGGGGGCCCTCATCGGGCTGGTCTGGAGCCTGTACCAGACCAATACCTACGTTTCGACGGCCAACCTGCTGCTGCGCGTCGGCGCGCGCGAGGACCTCACGGCCGAGGATTTCTTGGGCCAAGAGTCGCCCGCTTCGCGCACGAGCGCGCCGATCCGCGACGAAATCCAGTTGCTCAGCGACACGGCGATCTACGTGCAGGTCGCCAAGCTGATGGGGCCCGCCGAGATCATCGATCCTGGGGACCCGACGCTGCTCGATGGGCCCGGGACCCCGTGGTACGTGAGAAAATTGCACGAAATCCAGCGCGATTTGCAGGCCGCGCGCTGGAAGGACCAGCTTGTCACCGGCCAGGGCCCGACCCAGGGCGTGGCGCTGGCGGCCGAAATTCTGCGCCGCAACACACGCCTGTGGGTCGACGACGGATCGAACGTCATCCACGTGGCCTACACGTCCAGCTCGCCCGAGCGCGCGCAGCGCATCACGTTCGCGCTGGTCGACGCATTCTTGCAGCGCCACCGCAGCCAATTTTCGATCGAACCGTATTTCCAGTCCAACTTGACCCAAGTCGAGGCGGCGCGCGAGCGCTCGGATCGCGCGCAAAAGGCCTACTACGATCACCTTTCCGATTGCGGTTTCTACGACCTTGAAGCCCAATGGGCCGAGATGTTCAGCGAGAGCGACGAACTCGAACGCGAGCTGTTCGCCGCGCGCGCGCGCGAAGCAGAACTCTTGACCGAGCGCGATCAGGTTGCTTCACGGCTGAATGAATTGGGGGTTACCACGGAATACGACGAGCTCCTGCGTCGACGTCGAAAGCTGCAGGCCGACCGGGGCGTCATAGCGTTTCAAGTCCGGTCCAAGGACGAATTGCAGCGGCAGTTGCGCGCCATCGACGATCAGATCCAAGAAGTAGAGCGCGAACTCGCACGGCAGGAATCCAATCTGCCCAGCACCATTCGTGGAAAACCGACCGAATCGGTGTCGGTCGTTTCGGAAGCCGAAAACATCCGCCGACGCCTGGAGTCGACCGACACGGAGCTGCGCAATTTGACCGTGCGCATTGCCCGCACGGACGGTCGGCTGCAGGACCTGAATTTGCGCATGAGCAAGCTGCGCGAGTGCAGCTCGATCCACCCGCAGCTCCAGAACGCGATCACGACCGAGAGCGCAGGCTTCGAACGCCTGGCCGAGCGCTTCGCCACGGTGGAGGCACTGCGCACCATCGAGCGCGAAGGCGACATCAACTTGCGCTTGCTCCACGAGCCCACGCTGCCCTTCGAAAAAGCCGGCCCGAAACGGCCGCGCATGATTTTGGGCGGGCTGGCTGGGGGTATGCTGCTGGGGTTCCTACTGGCCGTGGTGCGCCAGGCCATGGATCGCCAGCTGCGTTACCCGGAGGCGACGCGCCGCATGCTGGGTATTCCTGTGCTGGCCGTCGTTGGACAGCACAAGCTGCCCAAGCCTGTCGCCGTGGACGTTCACAAGACAGGTGCCGCATGAACCGCCCCGCGCATATCGAAGCGCTGCTATCGATTGCGGAACCGTTGTGGCCCGACTTGGCGCCTACCGCGCCCGTCGGCACGCGCACGCGCTTGATGTTCGTCGCGCCCCATGCTGGAGCGGGAACCACGACGCTGGCAGCTGCGGCGGGCATTGGGCTGGCGACCAACTTGCGCCGACCCGTGGCCGTGGTCGAGGCCGATCTGCGCCGGCCGGGACTCGCCAAGTTGCTTGGCATTGCTCCGCAGCCGGGCCTTGGGGAAGTGCTCGAAGGCCGCGCGCGCATGGATCAAGCCATCCGTTCGGTCGACGGTTGCGAACAGCTCAAGGTCGTGCCCGCGGGCGCTGCCCGCGCGCCCAAGCCCGGCGAATTGGCGCCCGATTCCCTGTGGGCTGCCTTGCAGGGTGTCTCCCAGGCGGCGCACTTCGTGTTGATCGACGCGCCGCCGCTCCTGGAAGGCAGCACCGCCCGGCCTTTGCTTTCCAACCTCGATGGCGCCGTGTTGGTGGTGCAAGCGGGGGTGACCAAGAAATCCGACGCCAAGCTGTGCGTTTCGATCCTGCAGCGCGCCGGCGTACGCGTGCTTGGCACGGTGCTCAACCGCTTCGTCGACGATTTGTTGTTCGATTTTTCCGCGTAGAGTCGCGCC
>JAKFYL010000178.1 GCA_021730845.1 Planctomycetota bacterium
TGGACAATCGGGAATCTGGCCCAGTCCCGTGGATCACCACCGCAGCAAGTCCTTTGGCCTCCAGACTTTGGAGCGGCGACACACCTAGCACGGCCGACTAGATGCTAACCCCACCCGCGAGAAGACTTTACGGCGGCCTTGATCCACGGGTCTGGGCCAGATTCCGGGTGCGGGCTTCCATCCCCGGAGCTAGGATCCCAACTCCCATGCCGCCCGCTCGAAGCCCGAGTTCGTGGACGTCTGCCCAGCTTGTCGTATTCGGGGCAATATACGGGTCTTTACTTACGTTCATATGCATATCATTTTTGCAAGAACGCGCAATCGGCTTGGCCGGCAAGTCTGGCCAGGTCGCTGAATTCGTTAAATCTTCCTACGTTCGGGAGGTCAGCGACCAGGAAATCCGCGATCTGTCGCTGCGAGGCCTGCTTTCCGGGCTGGATGGGTATAGCCACTACTATGCCTCGGGCGAGGAGCTCGCTTCCTTAGGTCGGGAAACCAGTGGGCACTACCTGGGGCTGGGAGTTGTGTTTGCGACTCCCGCGTCGGAGTACCGAGTGCTGTTCGCCTTGCCGGGGTCGCCGGGCGACCGAGCGGGCTTGAAGACCGGGGATCGCATCCTGGAGTTGGACGGCGAGGACCTGGCCAAGGCCGAACCAGGCACGCTGCAACGGCGCGTCGGCGAACGACCGGCGCGCCCCGTGCGCTTGCGTGTCGCGGACCTGGATCAAGTTTCGCGCGAAATCGACGTGCTGCCGGCCGACTTGATCGATCCTACGGTGCGGCACACGACCATGCTGGATGGCGAGATGGGCATCGGATACCTCGCTATCAACAGTTTCACCAAGGAAACTCCGGCGGAGTTCGACGCTGCCCTCGCGCTGCTGCTTCAGCGCTCCGCACCACGCTGGGATGCCAAAGCGCCTTTGCGCGGGTTGGTCTTGGACTTGCGCGGCAACCTCGGCGGCGTGCTCTCCGCGGCGGTGGCGATTGCCAATCGATTTCTGCCTTCCGGTCGCATCGTTTCCCGTGAAGGCCGCGGCGGCAGCACGACCCATGAAGCGGATCCGCAGCTAGCGACTCTCGCCGGCTTGCCCTTGGTGGTGCTGCAGGATGGCGACTCCGCCAGCGCATCCGAGGTGCTGGCGGGCGCCCTGCAGGACCATCGCGTGGCCGTTTTGGTTGGTGAGGAAAGTTACGGCAAGGGAGTGGTGCAGACGATTCGGCAGTTCCAGGATTCCGCCGTGCGCCTGACCACCGCCTACTACTACACGCCGGCGCGCAGGAATCTGGAGCGCACCGTCGAGCATGCCTGGGAGACGGGACTCATGCCGGATTTGTTGGTGAAGCTGCAGACTGAGGAGCGTCGGGCCGTGCGCACGTTCTTGCAGCGCTACAGCCCGCCCCCGGCTGCCTTGGAGTCCATTCGAGCATGGGAAGCGCGCGAAAATCGGCCCCTCTTGCCGCAGCATCCACCGGATGCCCAGCTCGAGGCGGCGCTCGCGCTGTTGCGTGGAGAGAGGCCTGGTGCGTGGATCGAGACTCCTTAGCGCCATGGACGTGCACGCACAGCCCGCGGGAGCGCGCGAGTACATCCTGGGCATCGAAACGTCGTGCGACGAGACTGCGGCGGCCATCGTGGCCGGCGGACGGATCGTGCGTTCCTCGATCGTCGAGAGCCAAATCGCCACGCATGCGCCCTTTGGCGGGGTCGTTCCCGAAATCGCCGGCCGCTCGCACGTGCGTTCGATCGTGCCGGTGATCGAGCGCGCTTTTGCAGCGGCCGAATTGCGCTGGGAAGACGTCGCCGCGATTGCCGTGACCACGCGCCCGGGCCTGATCGGTTCCTTGCTCGTGGGGCTCACCGCCGCCAAGGCATTCGCCTGGGCCAAGCTCAAACCGCTCGTGGCCATCGATCACATCGAGGCCCACGTGCACGCGGCCACGATGGAGCGTGAAACCAGCCCCTACCCTTGCGTGGCATTGGTGGTCTCGGGCGGCCACACCGCGCTGTATCGCTGCCGCTCGCCGCTGGAACTGGAGCTAGTCGGCTGCACAATGGACGACGCGGCCGGAGAAGCGTTCGACAAGGTCGCGCAGATTCTCGGCCTGGGATACCCCGGTGGCCCCGCGATCGCCAAGCTCGCGCTGGCGGGCGACCCGGCGCGCTTTGCCTTTCCGCGCTACCGCGCCAAGGTCCGCGATCCGTTCCACGCGACGAGCGAGTCGCCGCGACCGCTGGTCAGCTTCTCGTTCAGCGGCCTCAAGACTTCGGTCCTGTATCAAGTGCGCGGCCAAGATGCCCGCTCGCTGCCAAGGTCGCCGGAGGACATTCCCGCGCGGGCGGACATCGCCGCGTCGTTCCAAGAAGCGGTGGTCGATGTGCTGGTCGACGCGGCCCTCGCTTGCGCGCGCGAATTTCAGGCCGCGACGGTTCTGGTATCCGGCGGCGTGGCCTGCAACCAGCGCCTGCGAGAGAAAATGACGGCTGCCTGCAAAGCAGCCGGCCTAGAGGCTTGGTTTCCATCGCCGGCCTACTGCACCGACAACGCGGCCATGATCGCCGGCCTAGGATGGCACGCCTGGCGCGCCGGAATGACCTGCGCGCTGGACCTGGACGCTTCGCCAAGGCGCGGGTAGTGGCCTATCGGGTAGCGGCCAAAGAGCCGAGCGCGGGCCAGTGGCGCGCATGCCGACCGCGGGGGCCTGGTGCCGGACGCCCGGATCCGTTCCAATCTTCGCGCCCGCGCCCGACCCAAAGTGCGCATTCCAAGGTGAATTCCGATCAATTGAAGGCGCTGCTCCAGCAAGTCCGTGACCGTGGCGTGGACGTGGACGAGGCCATGACCAAGCTGGCCACGTGGCCGACCCAAGATTTGGGCCACACGCGCCTGGATACGCAGCGCGCCTTGCGCTGCGGTCACCCCGAGGTCGTGTTCGGCGCCGGCAAATCGCCCAGCCAATTGGTCGACATCGGTCGCGAAATCTTCGCCCGCCATGGCGAGCTGCTGGTCACGCGCGCCGCCCCCGAGGGCGCAGCGGCGCTATGCCAAGCGCTGCCAGCGGCCAAGCACTATCCCGCCTGCGGCGCGGTGCGCGTCGAGCGAGCAACTCCGCAAAAGCCCTTTGGCCATGTGCTCGTGG
>JAKFYL010000421.1 GCA_021730845.1 Planctomycetota bacterium
GATTGGGCGCCGTGGTGGCGCTGCGGCGCCAACGCGCGTCCGGTCTGGCCGCATTCTTCTTGGACCGGGAGCCGCGCGTCGCGCGCGAGGCCATCACCGCGGCTTATGACGAAGAGCTGAATGCGCTTCTGCCGCAGCTCGCGTCCGTGGCTACTAGCCCCGAGCAGTTTCAGCGCATGGAAGCGCCCGCTGCGAGGCGGCTGCTAGCTGCCTGCCTGCGCCTGGGCCGCGAAGAAGATGCGCGCGCCGTAGCACGTGTAGCCGGGGATCCCGCCATGGATCAGAAATTGCGCATCGAAGCTTTGGCGCACTTGCGGCGCTGGCTTGATCCGCCGCAGCGCGATCCGGTGACGGGCGAATGGCGACCGATGGCTAGCGAATGGCGCGAGCCCAGCTACATGCGCCAGTCCATGTCCCAGATCGCAGTGGACCTTGCGCCCCTGGCCCGCGAGCCGAAACAAGCCCAGTGGAGCCAGGAATGGCTGCGCTGGGTACGCGAGGCTTCGATTCCCGTCGATGCCGCGTTGCTGCAGGGGATGGCGCGCGACAAAGGGCTCGCGCTCGATGTGCGCGCCGCGGCGTTGAAGAACGCGGCTGCGGCAGCGGGCGAGGCCGCCGCTATGAAGGACGGCGCGAAGAACAGTGCCGATGCCGGTTGGGTCCCATTCGCACGCGCTCTGTTCCACGACCCCGAGCCGCGTTTGCGCGCGGGAGCCTTGGAAATCTTGCTCGCGGCCGATCCGAATGCGGCCCTCGAAGAAGTGCAGCGCACGCTTGTAGGCGATTCCGTGCCGGAGCTGCGCGTCGCGTTCCAGGCCTTGACCCGCCTCGCGTCTGTGCAGGCGGATGCGCTGCTGGTCGCCCAACTGGAACGCCTAAAGCGCAACGACTTGCCGCCGGAGGTCGCGCTGGACTTGTTGCTCGCAGCCAAGGAGCGCGCCAAGGCCGAGTCGTCGAGCAGCGCGCTGCGCGAACGCCTGACCGCTCGCGAAGCTTCCCACAAGGATCAAGGCGCACTGGCGCCTTTCGTGGATGGATTGGTTGGCGGCGACGCCACGCTTGGCCGCAAGCTGTTCCGCGAAAAGGCCGAACTCACCTGCTTGCGCTGCCACGCGGTGGAGGAAGGGGATGCCAGCGAAGTCGGGCCCCATCTAGGCGACGTTGGCGCGCGATTGGAGCGGCGCATGCTCCTGGAATCGATCGTCGATCCCAATCGAACCAAGGCCGAAGGCTGGTTGGAGACGCTGTTCGTCCTGCGCGACGAAAGCCTCGTGGCCGGGCGCGTGATTTCGCGCGACGGCAAGGGTGTGCGCCTGGTGCAGTCCGACGGCAAGCAGGTCGAGCTAGCCGTGGAAGACATCGAATCCGAGCGCAGCGGTCTCTCGTCTATGCCCGACGGACTAGCCAAGCATCTGAGTCCGCTGGAGATGCGCGATCTGATCGAGTATCTCAGCAGCCTCGAAACCAAGGCGCGCTAGTCCATCTCTCGTCTTGTAAGGGCTTTCGAGAATGGAACCGCGATGCTCGGAGCCGCACGTGACAAGCACCAGTAGCTGGCGGTCTGGCTATCTCAAGTGTTCCATGATGTGCGGTGCCCTACTGCTGTTGGTCGCGAGCTGTCGGAAGCATGAGCAAGACCGTGACAATCGAGTCGCCGTTGTGCTTGTCCTGCAGGGCGCCTTTGGGAAAGCAAGAATGACGCTGGTAACCACTTTCGACGGAGAGACGACTCTCACTCAGCAGCACGGCGAAACCAGTATTAGTTCATGCCACTATTCCGTAGCCCCTGAACGAGTGCGTGAAGTCCTTGGCCACATGTCGGAGCGCGGGTTTTGGGACCTTGACGCCAGATACTCGATGGAAACGAACGACTTATCACCACAGATTCTGTGTGCATGGAACGGATCCGAGTACAAATCGGTCGTCAACTACTGGGCTAGTGCCTTGCAAGACACGCCACGGATGAAGCTGCCCCAGTACAAGGACATAAATTGGGAGGCACATCGCACAGTCGGAAGTCTTTGCGAGTATGCGTTGGATCAGCTAGGCGGCGCGTGTTGGTTGCGCTAGTCGCTGAACCGATTTATTCGCTTGTGCCACCTGCTCGACGATGGCGGCGCGGCGGGCTTTCACGATCGGCGCTCACTTCACGGTGCGTGCCGCAGGCGGGCACACGCGTTCTAGTTGCGCAGATCGTAAGGAGGCAGCATCCGGGTCTGGACGCTTGCCGTTCCTTTGGGGATGGATCCGGCCATGTTGTTTCTAGTGAATTCGCGCGCCAATTCCCTGCCCTTGGCGTCGTAAAACACCATCAACATCCGGCTTTCATTTTTCGAATCCGCGGGCGCGACGCGGAAGGCGGAGTCCATTTGCGCCAGCCAATCGACCGGACCCGTGGCTTGAAGTCCGGCGCGCCGTATGAGGCGTTCCGCGCGCACGCGTTCGTTTTCTTCAAGGAACGAGGTCTCGCACATTTGCGCCAAACCGTGGAATCCGATGTGGTTCGCAATCAGCAAGCTCAAGCCGTAGTACGTGTCGTGCTCGGCTCCCGAGTGTTTTGCGGCCCACTCCTCGGCGCTCATCGCGCAAGCGAGTTCGAGGTCTATGGGCTCCTGAATGCTCTCGATCGCCTGGCGCAGCATGGCTATGCGATCCGGCCTGACTTCCGGCACGACGCGCAGGGCCACCAGTTCCGCGATGCCTTCGACCGCCATGGGGGGCAAGTTGATCCAGCGCCGAGCGGGGTCGTGAAAATTGAAGAAGTGCACGAGTTCGTGAGCCAAGCAGTGGCGCTCGATGGGGCCGCCGCTGGTTACGAATCGAATGCCCGCGCGGGTCGTATACCCATGCCAGGACTGAGGTGTCGAGCTGCGGGTCGCCAGCAATTCGATCGGCGGAATGACTTTCAAGTCGACGTCCAACTCGCGTGCGATGGCCGGAGCGAGTTCGAGCATGGTGTCGCTGATGCGCTGGGCTTGGGCGAGCTCGTGGGCCCTGACTACGCCTAGCGAAGAGCGCACTTCCTGGGCGGGGGCGCGCCGAATGGCGCAGCCGCTGCATACCCACGCGGCGCAGGCGCAAAGGACTGCTAAGCAAACGAGTCGGGCTGCGCTCATGTTCGGACGTTCCGGGGAGGTT
>JAKFYL010000066.1 GCA_021730845.1 Planctomycetota bacterium
GGGACTGCGCCAGGAGGAAATCGTGCAGCGCGGCCACGCCATCGAATGCCGCATCAACGCCGAGGATCCGGACCGCAATTTCCAGCCCTCGCCGGGTCGGATCAGCCTGTTCTGCCCCCCCGGTGGACCCGGCGTGCGGGTCGACAGCCACGCCTACAGTGGCTACCGGATTCCGCCGAACTACGATTCCATGATCGGAAAACTGCTCGCCCACCGCGCCACGCGCGAGCAGGCCGTAGCCACCATGCTCCGGGCCCTGGACGAATTCGTCATCGATGGCCCCAAGACCACCCTGCCGCTCTTGCGCCGCATCCTCAATCATCCCGACTTCCGCGCTAGCGACCACGACACCTCGTTCGTGGACCGCTACTTCTCCGCCCGGCCTCCGGCAGTGCCGGCGCGCGAGGCCAGCCCATGAAGCGTGCCATTGCTGCCCTCGCCTGCCTTTGCGTGTGTGCAAGCTGCGTGAACTTCACCACGCAGCGCTGGCCCAAGCCCATGCGCGCGGCCGGCCGCGATCTGCCCCCCGGCGACCAAGCCCTGCATCCGGCGGGTCCTGAGGAAGTGACTCTGCTGCGCCACGCCGATCCGGTCAGCTACCGACCGGCCGAAACGCTGTCGGGAATTCCCATGGCGTTCTACGACAAAACGCGGCGCCTGACTGCCGGAGGGTCGGTCGTGGTAGCGCCCGGCGGATTGGCGGAAATCGTTTGGCCCGACGGGAGCAGCATTTCGCTGTCCAGCTACGGCATCGGTTGGGTCACGTCGCCTTCGCGCGGCGAGCCGCTGTTCGAATTCCAAGAGGTCACGCGCGCGCGCATTTCGCTGCGCAAGGCCGGCGCCGTGCGCTTGGTCGGCGGCGCGATCTTGCGCGGTGCTTCCGGTCCGTACCACTTGGAACGCCAAGTCGACGACACGCTGCGCGTTCACAACCAAAGCAAGGGCCTCTTGTTCGTCGAATTCCGCGAGGCGCAGTTCGAACTCGGCCCTGGCCAAGCCCTGGACCTTCCGCTGCTGGGTGTCGGTGGAGCGCCCGTGGACAGCGAAGCGGGCTTCCGCCGGGCCTCGACGCCGATCGCGCTCGATCTGCGCGGGGATTTGCAAGTGCTCGAAGACCCAAACGGTTCGATCGTGGTGCGGTCGGGTATCGCCCCGGACGAGCCAGGACTCGAAGGCCTGCAAGACGAGCGGGAAATCCGCACCCAAGGCGTCAGAATCCGGCTGGAAGCGGGCGAACAAGCGCGGCTCAAGCCGTTCCTGGGGCGCGGCGCTGCGGGCGCCAATGCTCCCGCCAGCGTTCCATCGATCGCGCCGATTCCCGAACCAAGCCCGGCAACCGGTTCGCAACCGACCCTGCCCGCTTCCCCGTCGAACGAAAAATCGGCCAATGAAAAAACGGCCGCGCCAGGCGAACTCCAAGCGCCGTTGCCCGCGCCACAAACTTCGAAACCAGAACTTCTAGGCGCCACGCCGCCCAAGCATCGATGAACAAGCCTGGACGTGTATTGATCACCGGTGGCGCGGGCTTCCTAGGCAGCCATTTGTGCGAGCGCTTCCTGGCGGAAGGCTACGACGTGATCGGGATGGACAACCTGATCACCGGCGACCTAGCGAACATCGAGCACCTGTTTTCGCATCCACGCTTTCACTTCCATCACCAGGACGTGACCGAGTTCATCCACGTGCCTGGGGCGCTCGACGCAATCTTGCACTTTGCGTCGCCCGCCAGCCCGGTGGACTATTTGGAGCTGCCGATCCAAACGTTGAAAGTCGGCTCGCTCGGCACGCACAAGGCGCTGGGACTGGCGCACGCCAAGCAAGCGCGCTTCTTGCTCGCTTCGACCTCGGAGTGCTACGGCGATCCGCTGGTGCACCCGCAGCGCGAAGACTACTGGGGCAACGTCAATCCCGTGGGGCCGCGCGGAGTGTACGACGAAGCCAAGCGCTTCGCGGAAGCCATGACCATGGCCTACCACCGCTTCCACAAGCTGGAAACTCGCATCGTGCGCATCTTCAATACCTACGGACCGCGCATGCGGCTCAACGACGGGCGCGCCCTGCCCGCGTTCATGTCCCAGGCGCTGCGCGGCGAAGATGTGACCGTGTTCGGCGACGGCTCGCAAACGCGTTCGTTTTGCTATGTGGACGACCTGGTGGAAGGGATCTGGCGCTTGCTGCACTCAAGCGAAGCGCTGCCGGTGAACATCGGCAACCCCAGCGAGATGACGATCCTGGACTTCGCCAAGAAGGTCGTGCAGTTGTGCGGCTCCGGCTCGAAGATCGTCTTCAAACCCTTGCCCGAGGACGATCCCAAGATTCGCCAACCCGACATTTCCAAGGCGCGCCGGATCTTGCAATGGGAGCCCAAGGTCGATCTGAATACGGGGCTCGCACGCACCCTGGAGTATTTCCGCGGACGCGTGGGGGCCGCGCAAGCGGCACGCCAGGTGGGCTCCGAGCGCAAGGCTTCATGGCCGGAGCGCTCCTGAAAAAGCGAGCAGGCGCCTGACCCTTTTTCTTTTCTAAGCAAATCGCATGTGCGGCATCGTTGGAGCAGTTCAGAAGCAGGGCGGAGTGCTCGCGGGCCTGATCGAGGGTCTGCGCGTGCTCGAGTATCGCGGCTACGACTCCTGCGGGATCGCCGTGACTGGTTCGGGCAAGGTCGAGATCCGGCGCAAGGTCGGCCGGTTGAGCGAACTCGAGCGGCTCTTGTCCACCAACGCAGCCAGCAGCAGCAATGCGCCGCTGGGCCAGTCCAGCGCGGGCATCGGCCACACTCGCTGGGCCACCCACGGCAAGCCCTCCGATGAAAATGCGCACCCGCATTCCGACGGCACGGGCCGTTTGGCCTTGGTGCACAACGGAATCATCGAGAACTACTTGGAACTGCGCCGCGAATTGACCGCCGCGGGCCGCACGTTTGCCTCCGAGACCGATACCGAAGTGCTCAGTCACTTGGTCGGCCAGGGGCTGGAGCGCGGGCTATCCTTGTTCGACGCCGTACAGGCCGCGCTGCGGCGCGTACGCGGATACTACGCCATCGCCGTAATGAGCGTGGCCGAACCGGGAGTCATCGTGGGCGCGCGCCACGGACCGCCGCTGGTGGCGGGTTTCGAGGCCGAGGGCGCTTGG
>JAKFYL010000043.1 GCA_021730845.1 Planctomycetota bacterium
GTCATCGACGGCCACATCGTGCGACTTTCCGCCGGCGCCAAGCACGAGGACATCGCCAAGGAACCTTTGCGGATCCTCAAACAAGCCCAAGCCATTCGCGCCAAGGAACAGGGCGAAGCGAATCCGCCGAAACCCGGTGGAACCGGCGGGAAGTGAGCGCGCACCTGGGGCTGGATCGACTAGCCACACTCCTAAGAACCACTGCGTGGGGTGCATGAGATCTAGAGAGACACTTGGACTTGCCGCGCTTCTGTGCGCACTAAGCTGCGCCAGTGTGGAGGATCAACGCGCCAGCGATCGCGCGCAAGCTTTGGAGCTTGCGCGCGATCGACTGGGCATGGCCTTCGAGGCGCCCCTCGAGGGTGCCCAGAGCGCACCTGCGATCGTGAACGAGATGCTCGCGGCGCCCTTGACAGACAGCTCCGCCGTTCAAATCGCGCTGTCCAGCAGTCCGCGCATGCGCAGTGCCTTGGCTCGCTTGGGCGTAGCCTCGGCCGAGCGCATCCAGGCCGGGCTGCTTTCCAATCCGGTCGTCAGCGCCAGCGCGAAATTCTTCGATGGCGGAACGGAGATCGAACTGGGCCTAGTCGAGTCGTTCGTGGACCTGCTGCTGCGCTCGACGCGTGCGCGCGTCGCCGAATCCGAATTGACCGCGGTGCGCAGCGAAATCGTGCTCGAAGTCTTGCGCTTGGCGCACGACGTACGCCGGGAACTGGCGCGCGTGAGTTCGGCTCACGCCGTCCGCATGGCAGCTGTCGAGCACTGGATTGCAACCGAAACGGCGGTCGAGCTGATGCGCTCGCTGCACGTGGCAGGCAACGTGGTCGACAACGAGTTGAGCGCGGTAGAACTGGTCCAAGTGCAGGCCAAGTTGGACCATCTGCGCGCACAGGAAGCGGAAACAACGGCGCGGGAGCGCCTGGGAGCGCTGCTTGGCATGGCGCAGCGGACGCCCACGCTGGTCATCCAAGCAGCGAGCGAGGAGACCGTCGAGCAAGATCTTGACATCGAATCCATCGAAGCCGGCGCCGTCCAAGCCAGCTTGGATCTGGCAGCGCTGCGAGCGCGTGCTACGGCCGAGGCGCGCCGCGCGGGCATCGTCGGATACGAGGCAGTGTTGGGCCCTATGAACGTGGGGCTGGTCGCCAAGCGGGAAGCAGAATCCGGTGACTGGGGTCTGGGCCCGGCGCTGGGTTTTTCGTTACCCGTGTTCGACGGCGGCGGCGCGCGGCGCGCTGCCGCCAAGGCGCGCATCGAGGCCTTGCACGCCGAGCACGTAGCCCGCGAAGTCGAGATTCGTTCCGGGGCACGGATCCTGGCGGCGCGCCTGCGTTCGGCAGGTGAACGCGTGCAGATCTTGCGCGACGAGCAACTCGCGATCGCTGGACGTCTGGTGGTCGAGACGCTGCGCAACTACAACGCCATGCAGATCGGAGCCTTCGCGGTGCTGCAAGCCAAACAAAGGCACATCCAGGCGCGCAGCGAACTCATCCGAGCCGCGGCGGAAGTGCGCCTGGCGCGCATCGACCTCGATGAGCTCCAAGCTGGCGGCTGGAACCCGGATCGCTTGGCCTCGTCGCCATATGGCGCCGAGCCATCCATGAGCAAACCCATCGAATCGAGCCACTGAACATGCAACCGCACGCAACACGCCGAAGTTTCTTGGCCGGATCCAGCCTGGCTGCCGCCGCGGGAGCCTGGCGCGCTGGAAGCATGGCAGGCGCCCCTCGAGCGACGACCCTTAGGGCCTGGGAGTCGAGCACGAGCCTGGCGCCGGGTGTGCCGGGCGTCGACTACGCGCCGGTGATCACGCCCAATGGCACAACCTTGCCCCATCGCGTGGTGGGGGGCGTCAAGGTGTTCCATCTGATCGCCGAGGACGTGCTGCACGAATTCGCGCCTGGCATGCAAGCACACTGCTGGGGATACAACGGCCGCGTCCATGGACCGACCATTGAGGCTGTCGAAGGCGACCTGGTGCGGATCTACGTCACGAACCGCCTGCCCGTTCCGACCACGTTGCACTGGCATGGCTTGCTCATTCCCAATGGCATGGACGGCGTCGGGGGACTCACCCAGCGCCCGCTGCAGCCGGGCGAGACGTTTCGCTACGAATTCGAAGTGCGTCAATACGGCACGTACATGTACCACTCGCATCACGATGAAATGACCCAGATGGCCATGGGCATGATGGGGCTGTTCGTGATCCATCCGCGGCACCCGAACGAGCCTGAGCCCGATCGCGACTACGCCATTCTTCTAAGCGAGTGGAAGCTCGAACCCGGCACGCGTCGGCCGGATCCGAATGAAATGGTCGACTTCAACGTGCTGACGTTCAACGCCAAGATCGCGCCCGCCACGCAAGCGCTGGTGGCGCGCACCGGCGAGCGCGTGCGAATTCGCATCGGGAATCTGAGCGCCATGGATCACCATCCGATCCACCTGCATGGCCACTCTTTTCTGGTGACCGAGACCGACGGCGGCGTGATTCCCGCGGCGGGACGCTGGCCGGAAGTCAGCCTTCTCGTTCCCACGGGGAGCACGCGCACGCTGGAATTCGTGGCCGACAATCCCGGTGACTGGGCGCTGCACTGCCACATGACGCATCACCTCATGACCCAGATGGGGCATGACGTGCCGAACCTGATCGGCGTGGAACACAGCCTGTTCGACGAGAAGATCGGAGCGGTCGTGCCCGAATTCACGAACGTGCCCGGTGACATGCCCCGGGACGTGGTAAGCGACACGCCGACGGATCAGGCCGGCGGCGACGACAGCGTGCCTGCCAACAGCTTGCCCATGATCAGCACGCGCGGCCCGTTCGGCTACGTGACCATGAGCGGCATGTTTACGGTTCTCAAGGTGCGCGACCAACTGTCCTCCACGGGCGAGGCCGAGCCCTATGTGCATCCGCCCGGAACGCTTGCCGACCGCGCTTCGGCGGAGCAAATGCGAGCCGACGGAATCGACGCCTGATGGTTCCTGGCTAGAAGAACGCCTTGCCGACCAGGCCCGCGCCAAAGACCACGATCAGCACGTTCCAACGAGTCTTCAGGGCGAACAGCAGCGCCAAAGCCGACGCAAAAACGATCCAAGCCCCTGCAGAGTTCAGTACC
>JAKFYL010000316.1 GCA_021730845.1 Planctomycetota bacterium
CGCCCGAGGCCATCGAACGCGGCCACAATGTGCTCGTGGGTGCCCCCACGGGCGCTGGCAAAACCCTGGTGGCCGAATATGCCATCGAAGACGCGCTGCGGCGCGGCCGGCGCTGCATCTACACATCGCCCATCAAGGCCCTGTCCAACCAGAAGTTCCGGGATTTTCGCGATGCTCCGGGGGCCAGCATCGGCATCCAGACCGGAGACGTGACGCTTTTCGCTCAGGCCCAAGTCCTGATCATGACCACGGAGATCTTGCGCAACGTGGTGCTGGAGGACCCGCGCTCGCTGTCGGATGTCGAATACGTCGTGTTCGACGAAATCCACTTCCTGGACGACCCCGAGCGCGGAACCGTGTGGGAGGAGGCGCTGATTTTCTGCCCTCCCAATGTGCGCTTCATCTGCCTGTCGGCGACGGTGGCGAACCTGGATCAACTGGGGCGCTGGTTGCGCTCGATCCGCAGCCAGGAGTTGGAGGTGATCTACTCCGATCGCCGACCCGTTCCCCTGTACCACGAACTGGTCGTGCCGGGCGTAGGCCGCTTTCCTTCGACCAAGCTGTCCGTGTTGCACAGGCAACTGAACTCCAGTCCCGCATCCAAGGGGCGCGGAGCCGAGTTCGAGGGCCGATCGAGCCGGTCCAAACGGTTCCGCGAGCGCGGCGGCAGGGGCGCCCGGGAGGGCGGCGTCTTTGCCATGCGCGCTCTCTTGGACAGCCTGGAAGCCAATGGGTCCTTGCCGGCCCTGGTCTTCGCTTTCAGCCGGCGGGAGTGCGAACACTTGGCCGAGAAGAACCAGTTCCGCGAACTCCTGTCCCCGCAGGAGTCGCTGCGCATGCAAGACCTGCAGCACGATTTGGCGCGCCAATTCCAGTTGCCGCCGGGCGCCCTCGACCAGGATCCGTTCCGCTGCGCGCGCCATGGGCTAGCCTACCACCACGCGGGCATGCTGCCGATCGACAAGGAACTGGTCGAGCGCATGTTCACCTCGGGGCTGCTCAAGATGCTGTTCGCAACCGAGACTTTCGCGCTGGGCATCAACATGCCGGCGCGCAGCGTGGTGTTCGCCTCGCTGAAGAAGTTCGACGGCGTTTCCTTGGTGTATCTGGGGGCTCGCGAGTACATGCAAATGGCCGGGCGCGCCGGACGCCAAGGCTTGGACAAGGAAGGCTTGGTGTACAGCTTGGTGGACGCACAGGACGCGCGCTCCGCGCCGCTGGTGCGCATTCTCTCGGGCCAGCCGGAGCCCGTGCGCAGCCGCTTTCGGCTGTCCTACTCGAGCCTCTTGCACCTGGTTGCGCGACTGGGGCGCGAGCGCGTCTATGAGGCCTGGTCGCGCTCGTTGCACAGTTTCCAGCGCGCCGACAAGGGCGGTGATGCCCAGCAGCGCGAAGCGCTGCGGCAGCGCGAGTTGCTCGACGGCCGGTTGGCGTTCCTGGATGAGCTGGGCTACTTGGAAGACAAGGAACGCTTGTCACCCAGGGGCCAAATCGCCCGGCGCATCAACGGCTGCGAAATCCAGCTCACCGAATTGGTGTTCCTAGGACCGCTGGAAAACCGCCCGCCGCGCGAGCTGGCTTGCGTGTTCGTGGCGCTGGCCTTCGAGGACCGGCGTCGGCCCGGCGATCGCCAGGGCGCCGGCCGCGACTTGTCCAACCTCCGGCGCACGATCGACAGGGCTCTGGCGAGCTTGATTTCCGCCGAGGCGCGCCATGGCATTGCGCCGCCCCTGAGGCCGGCCGACTGGGGGTTGACCGAGCTGACGCTGGCCTTTTGCGACGGCGGCGACCTGGTCGAGCTGGCCGAATACCAGGATCTGAGCCCCGGCGACGTAGTGCGCACCTTCCGGCTGGGAATCCAGCTCATGCGCCAGGTGCGGATGGCCATCGACCCCGCCTGGGACCTCGCCTGGGCCCTGGAACGCGCCCAAGCTCTGCTCGACCGGGACGAAGTCGATGCCAGGCGCCAATTGGAATTGGGGTAGGGACGGGTCTGGACCGATACCTCTAGACAGAATGCCCCCAGGCCGGCCAGCAAGATTTCGCAAAGTTTTGGTTTCCTTCCCGGGCAGACCTGCTAGAAGGGAGGTCGCGGATGCTGTGCCTTTGGGCGCCCGGGAGTCGGTTTGTGCCGGTCCCGTTCCCCCAAAGCCCGGTTTCCGGCTGTTTGTTGGTAGACTCTACGAGGGGAGGCAGCCCTGCGGTCCGGCAGATCGCGGTTGGTTGCGATCCAATTGGAGTTCCTGGCAGCGGCCGCGCGCTTTGTTCCCCACCCCACCACCCCACTTTCGTTCGACCATGCCGCCTATGCAGCTAGGTCTTTGCTTTGCCACCGTTGCCACGTTCTTCGGCGGCCCCCAACACTCGATTGTGCAGCGCGCGACCCCAGCGGTCGCAGCGGAAACGATCGCTGCGGCGCCGCGCCCCGTGGCGCGCGCCAGCGAAACTGCCTTCGAACGCGTCCTGATCAAGACCAAGGATTCGCAAACCGTGGTCGGATCCTTCTTCGCTCCCAAGGCCAAGCAAGGCGCTCCGGGCGCGTTGCTGGTCCACTCGGCCGGCGGAAGCCGCTCGGAAATGGTCGGCCTGGCCGAGCGCCTACAAAAGCTCGGCTTCGGCGCGCTGGTGATCGACCTGCGCGGCCATGGCGAGAGCGCAACTGCGGAAAGCAACTGGACCAAGCTCGACCTGAAAGCCCGCGAAAGCTTGTGGGCCTTTGCCGTGCGCGACGTGGCGGCGTCCAGCGACTGGCTGCTGGGACAACCCAGCGTGCACTCCTCCAACCTGAGCCTGATCGGCTACCGCTCGGGAACCACGTTGGTCGCGCGCCATGCCAAGAGCGACGAAAACGTGCGCTCGCTGACGTTGCTTTCGCCCCCATCCTCGGGTGCGGAACTCGGCTTCAACTTGGTCAAAGACCTGGAAGAACTCTCGGGCCTGCCCACCTACATGGCCTTCTCCAAGGACGAACCGGGCACATCGCAAATGCTGGGGTCACCCGACAAAAAGACCGGCGACTTGGAGTTCCTCCAAATCGCCATCTTCAAGTGCCCCGGCACCGAACGGCTGGAAGACAAGAAGCTCCCGACAGCCGTGAGCAAGTGGACCC
>JAKFYL010000329.1 GCA_021730845.1 Planctomycetota bacterium
CCTGGGCTGGCTACGCGCTGTGCACGACGACAGCTGTCAAGGGCGCCAAGGCCAACATCGGACTCGATCACGGCTTGCATTGGATCGGCGTGGTCGCCACAACGCCAGACGGGAAGCGCTGCTTTCCTGTAGGAACGGGGCTGGTTTCGATCGAGCCAGGCACATACAAGCTGCGTCTCGAAGCGCTACCAGCAACCGTGCTCGAGGGGCGCGTGAACGGTCCGCTCGCCAGTTCCTCGTGGATTGGATTGTTCTTGCCCGATGGGCGACCGTTGCCAGTCGACATGCGAGGCCTCAAGTGGGCCCACATGGCGGAACTGGGCGCACTCGGAGCGTTTGCTTTCGAGCGCGTGCCTGCCACGGAATTCGAGTTGCGCCTGGGGTCGGAAGCCGATATCAGCCAGGGTCGCGCCCACAAACGAATGCTGATCGATCCGCCCTTGGCGGCGCCGCTGGTGATCGATCTGCAGTAGGAGGCGCTCTAGCAGCCCGTGAGTCGCCGCCCTTCCTGCTCGGCGAATCGGTCGGTCATGCCAGCCAGGAAATCGCACACGGCGCGTTCCAGGCCCACGCGCTCGATCCAGCGCTGGTACCAGGGCGACATCTCCTTGGGGCGGGCGCAGTAAGCCTCGAACAGGACGCCCAGCGTGTCGCCAGCGAGCTTTTCGAGCTTGGCCAAGCGCTTGTGGCGGTAGAAATGCGTGAACAAGAACTTCTGCAGCTGCGCGACTTCGCCTTTGAGCGCGCTCGAGTGAGCTACCACGGCTTGGGCGCGTTTGCGCACGTCTTGGGCTGTTTCGAGCTTGGCCTTCTGCATGCGACGGGCGCTCTCCTCGATGAGATCGTTGATGCAGATCTTGAGCACTTCGTTGGCGATGCGCTTGACCCGCAAGCGCCGGTCGATCGTACTTTTCAAGAAACCGGGATGGCGCAGCTCGACGGCCTCGCGCGCGCCGACCCACAGGGAGCTCTCTTGTTCGAGGTCGCGCTCCGAGAAGATTTCGGCCAGCAGCCCGTCTTCCAGGTCGTGCACGTTGTAGGCCGTGGAATCGGCCAGATCGACGACTTGCGATTCGGCGAACGGCTGGCGCGGCCGGGGTTCGAGCTCCTTGGGCCAGTCCGAGGCCTTTTCATGTTTGAGAAGCGATTCGCGTACTTCGCGCGTGAGATTCAGACCCGGGTACTCCGGACTGCGCCGCTCCAGGAGATCCACCACGCGCAGGACTTGGGCGTTGTGGCGAAAACCGCCGTGGGCGCGCATGAGTTTGTTGAGCGCCCACTCGCCGCGGTGACCGAAGGGCGGATGGCCGATGTCGTGGGCCAAGGCCAGCGCTTCCGTGAAGGACTCGTTGAGTGCCAGTGCGTTGCTCACGCTGCGCGCGACTTGGCACACCTCCAGGGAGTGGGACAGGCGCGTGCGGTAGTGGTCGCCTTCCCAGTTGACGAACACCTGGGCCTTGTACATCAAGCGCCGGAAGGCCGTGGCATGCACGACGCGGTCGCGGTCGCGCTCGAAGCACGTGCGCAGGTCGTCCTCCTCTTCGTGGAACTTGCGCCCCATGGACTGAGTGCTGCGAACGGCGGCGGAACCCAAGTCGCGCGCCTCGCGGGCTTCCTTGGCCTGGCGGCCGAATAGACGCGGGGTTTGCAGCATGGCACGGGGCGCCCGAGGATTCTGCCAAGCGGCGGGGGGCTCTGGTGCGCTATCCTTCGATTTCGCGGCCAGCCAGCCCGACCGCCAAGGCAAGCAACCACACGTGAGCACCTCTCCCACGGGCCGTTCGGATCCGGCCGCGGCGGCGCCGCCTTGGTATGACCAGGCCTTCGGCCCCCTGTATCCCGACGTCTACGCCCATCGCGACGTGCTTTCGGCCGGCCGCGAGGTCGCTTTCGCGCTCGAACTGGGCCTGGGGCTGCGGGTGCTAGACCTGTGCTGCGGCTTTGGGCGCCACGCAATCCACCTTTCGCGCGCGGGACTCGAAGTCATCGGGGTCGACCGCTCGTTCGATTTGCTGCGCCTAGCCCAAGAGCGCGTGGACTTTCAGTCGGCCCTGCGCGGGCGCCTGGTGCGTGCCGACATGTCGCAGCTCCCGTTTCAAGATGCCTGCTTCGACAGCGCGCTCAATCTCTTTTCCTCCTTTGGCTACCTCAGCGAAGCCGAGGACCGCGCCACGCTGCTCGAGCTGGTCCGCGTGCTGCGCCCGGGGGGGCGAGCGCTGCTGGACTTGATGAACCCCAAGCGGGTGCGCCAGGGGCTGGTGCCTCGATCCGAGCGCACAGGGCCGGGCTTCTTCCTCTTGGAGCAACGCCGGCTGGAAGCCGGAGGCAAGCGCGTGGTGAAGGATGTCAGCTTCACTCCCGAGGGCGAAGCGCCCCAGCTTTGGCGCGAGGTCGTACGCCTGTACGAACTCGACGAGTGCCTTGCTCTCCTGAAAAGCGCAGGCTTGGAGTTGGAGTCCGCCTTCGGCGCGTTTGAGCACACGCCGTTGACTGACGACTCGCCGCGCATGCTGCTCTTGGCGAAGAGGCGCGCTTAGCCCCGCAGGGCGCGCGCAAGCCCTTCCTAAGAAAGGCTTGGCCGATCGCGGCGCCGCGCTCGCTATACTCGGCCCACCGGCACCTGCGGAGCACCCAAATCATGCGCGAAAACGTCGTCTTCACTCCCCTGGCCCTCGAACTGGCCGCCAAAGCTCGAGCCATCGCCGACCAGCACGTGCGGCCCAGCGCCAAAAAGTTCGACCGCCTCCAGGAGTACAACTGGGAAGCCGCCCGGCAGGTGGCCCGCGCGGGCCTGTTCAAGACCTTCATTCCCAAGGAGTACGGCGGCGAGGGCGCGGGCATTTTGGCCCTGGCCATGGTCACCGAGGAACTCGCCAAGGCCGATTCCGGTTTTGGTGTCGCCTTCGCGGTGAACGCGCTGGGTTCGTTCCCCATCCTGGTGGGCGGCACGGAAGAGCAGAAGCAGCGCTGGCTGCCCGCGATCGCGCGTGGCGAGAAGTTCGTCGCTTTCTGTCTGTCCGAGAAGTTCGCGGGCTCGGATGCCGGTGGACTCTCCGTTACGGCCACGCTGGAAGGCGACGAGTACGTGATCTGCGGGG
>JAKFYL010000152.1 GCA_021730845.1 Planctomycetota bacterium
GGGACCGAGGTCGGCGTCACCGAGCCGCAAGCGACGTTCTCGCCGTGCTTCGGCGGGCCGTTCCTCGTCTGGCACCCCGGCAAGTACGCCGAGCTACTGGCCGCGAAGATGGAGAAGCACAAGGCGCGCTGCATCTTGCTCAACACGGGCTGGAGCGGCGGTCCGTTCGGCATCGGAAAACGCATGTCGATTCGCTACACACGCGCTTTGCTGAATGCGGCTTTGGCCGGTCAGCTAGACGCCGGGAAAGTAGAGTACGAGCGCCATCCGATTCTGGGGTTGCGCATGCCCAAGAGCTGCCCGGGAGTTCCCAGCGAAATCTTGAATCCGCGCAACACCTGGGCCGACAAGTCGGCCTACGACAGCGCGGCGACCAAGCTGCGCGACATGTTCCGCAAGAACTTCGAGGAAAAGGGCTTCGCCTCCCTGGGTATCGAGCCGGTGATGTAGCGCAGGCCGGACTCAGGGGACAGGATCGGCCGCGCCGGCATCGCCGGCGCGGTTCGCGCGCAGTGTCCGGCCGGATCGCTTTGCGAAGCAGGCGCTGCGAGAAGCACGCGCTGCGGAGTATGATGCGGTCCTCCAGATCCGTCGGACCTGACCAAACCCCTGCTGCATCACCCAAATTGACTGACGCAAAGTCCAGCTACCTAGCCGGCCTCAAACTGTTCGGACAAGGCCAGTTCGCCCAGGCGGAGGCCGAGTACCGCACGGCGCTCGGACTCAAGCCCAATTGGACCGACGCCATGCACGCCATGGCCACCGTGCTGTCCAAGCAGGGACGCAATGAGGAAGCCGTGGCGTTGGTCGAGGAGATCTTGAAGCTGGAGCCCAGCGATGCCTTCGCCTATACGAGCATGTCGATCTTCTTGATGCGCATGGGCAAGATCCCAGAAGCCGAGAAGGCCGCTGCCCAGGCGCGGATGCTCAATTGGAAGGAAGAGCTCAAGAAGAACCCCAAGGCGCCTCCGCCCACGGCTCCCGGCGGCATGACCGTCGTGCAGTGAAGTGTGTCGCCCAAACACATCCCCGCCCCTACATCACTGCCAGTAGTCGCAGCAATCCAGCAAAGTTCGCTCCATGACCAGTACTCCCGTCATCGTGCATTTTCGTGGCAACGATCCCATCGTGGAGATCGAAGAGCTGTGCGGTCGCGAAGCCGCCAAGTTGGAAAAGGTTCACAAGGGAATCGTGCGTTCACGAGTCACGATCACCCGCGGTCCTGCCAAGCACCGCACGGGCCACGTTTGGTCCGTCCACTTGCAAGTCGAAATCCCTGGCGATGATGTCCAAGTGCAGGTCGATCCTTCTCCCGAGAAGGAAGCAGACGACTTGGCCGGTGTCGTTCGGCTCGCTTTCGACCGAGCGCGCCGACAACTCGACGCGCGGCACGCCGACCGCAAAGGCCGGGCTTAGAGCGTCGTCCCGGCGCTCAGCTCTCGTCTTCGATCCCCAAGATCTTGCGGCCGTCTGGGGAAATCAACTGGGGCGACCATTGCGGTTCCCAAACGATCTCCACCACGGTCTCCTGCACACCCGCGACCGTGTTGACCCGGCGCCGAACTACATCCGGAATGGTCTTGGCCTCCGGGCATGACTGCGACGTGAGGGTCATCTTGACGTTGGCGGTCGTCCCGGCCATTTGCACGTCGTAGATCAGTCCTAGGTCGACGATGTTCACCGGGATTTCCGGATCGTAGACCTGCTTGAGTTCGGAATAGATTTGTTCGATCAGGGGGGTCATAGGGCGATTGCGATCCGGGCTTCTTAGGAGCGCGTCTATTCTACTCCACGCCCTCCTGGAACCGCTAAGAACCGCCGCCTGCGCGTTTGCGCGCACCCCACGCGGGCCCGATCTCTGCGATCAAGTTGCCGAGCAGTAGCGCGGAACCGCCCAGCAGCAGCCAGCGATTCATGCTGCCCATGCCCAGTTGCAAGGCCACCAAGGCCGCCCAAACCGGTTCCAGCGCGTACAGGATCGCCGCCCGGATCGGGTCCAATCGGCGCTGGTAGACGTTCATCAAAGTCAATGCCAGGGTCGTGGCGAACAGGGACGAGCACAAAAGCGGCACCAGGAAATCGCGCTCGATGGTCAACGTCCGCAAGATCGAGAACGTTCCCTGTTCCGCTCGAGCAAGTTGCATGGCCAGCGTGATCCCTGCTCCGATCGCGACGACTACGAACGATAGCAGCGTGATCGGCATGGCCGCGTGACGCTTGGTGAGTGCATCGGTGAGCAGAATGTGGACTGCAAACAAGAACGCGCAGCCTACCGTGAGCCATTCCGCCGTGCCAAATGTCAGCCGCGGCGGCCCGCCGATGTAGGCTCCGCCCAGGGTTGCCATTGCGACTCCGCCCAGGAGCCAAATCGTGGGACGCCTGCGCGTCCGGATCGTGACCAAGAGGGCCGTGAACACCACGTACAAGCTGGTCAAGAATGCGCTGACGGCCGGGCTGACGCCTTCCAGGCCCGCCATCTGCAGTAGGAACCCGGCCAGCAAGATCCCACCCAAGAGCGTGGCACCTTTCCACACGTCCTTGTTCCAGTCCCGCCAGCATTGAGGAAACGGGACCAGGAACAAAGCCGCCAGTGCAAAGCGCAGCGCAATGAACCACGTGCTGCCTAGCAGGCTCGCGTCGCCGAGCAGGCGGCCGGACGCGTTCGTAGCCTGCTTCATCCAAACGAAGGTCAGGCCCCACATGAAGGTGACCGCAAGCAGAGCCAATACGGCCGGCCCTACACGCTGCTTGGATTCCCGCATGCCAGGCAAAGAGCATACCTGGCGCGCAACGCCGGGAACTAGCTCGGCTGCACCAATTCGAGCGCCGGCCACGCATCGCCGGAAGGAGAGTGCATCCAATCTCGCTCCAGTGCTGCATAGCACTGGCGAAAGTCGATGCGTGCGGCGAGATCGCCATCGACCAAATGCTCGAGGTCCAATGCAGGGCCGTGCAAACCCGGGCGCACGCCGGGGCCGAGCAAGAACACCGGCCCGGCCCAACCGTGGTCGGTGCCCCGCGAGCCGTTTTCTTGCACGCGCCGACCGAATTCCGAAAAGACGAGCG
>JAKFYL010000303.1 GCA_021730845.1 Planctomycetota bacterium
AGCCCCCCACCAGGCCGACATTGAGCAGCGCGAACAGAGAGGCCCCCAGGACTTGCTGTCCCGGCCCCACGAAAAATAGCCCGGCCGTGGCCGAGGCGCCCAGCAGCATGAACGCCAACAAGAAGCGCTTCTTGTTGTGGGCCGCGTCGGAAATCGCGCCCAAGATCGGCCCCGCGACCGCCATGGCGAGCAAGACCGTGGCCGTCAAGCGACTGTAGTCGAGCAAGGCCGCGTGACTCGAATGCGTTGGGTTTCCCGCGCCTTGCGCGATGACCTCGCGCCAATACAGTGGAAACACGGCCGTGATCACCGTCGTGTACACCGCGGAGTTGGCCCAGTCGTACAGCGCCCAAGCGCGCTGGTCTGCGCGCGCTAGGCCCAGCTTCGCCAGCCAGGCAGCCCCGGGCGGCTCTGCCGCGCTCGGTTTCACGTCGCGGTCATGGGTTCTTGACGCGTTGCGCTCGGCGTTCGGCGCGCCGCGCTTCGGCTTTGTCGGCGGAATAGTCCAAAGTGGTTTCCAAGCGTGTATCGCCGCGCTTCAAGACCACGAGCTTGACCGGTCCGCCCGTTTGCAGCAAGGCCGTGATTTCCTCGCGCCTAGTCACCGCTGTGCCATCGATCGATTCGATGACATCACCGACTTGCCACCCGGCAGCCTTGGCCTTGCCCTCGGCCAGCACCGAGCGCAAGCGCGCCCCATCCAAGTCCACGCCCATGCGGCGCGGCTCCAGCGGCTCCATGTTGGTGCGATCGAGGAGCTCGGGTGCGTCCGCGAGGCCCAAAGCAGTCACGGCCGCCACCACGGCGCTGTGGCGCTGGTAACTCTCGATCGCAAAGTCCAAGACATCGTTTTGGGTGTGGTGGATGTGGCTGTAGTCCGCGCGCCCTTTCTGCATCCAGAAAAAGCCCGGTACGCCTTTGGTGAGGAAGGCGGCTTGGTCGCTGGACATATCCGGTGCGAGCCCATCGGCTTCCTTCAACTCGAACGGCATCTCCGGGTTGAGATGGAACAGCGGCGCGCACACTTGGCGCATGGCCGGCATCATTTCCGGAGTCACGGTCAATCCGGCCAAGTAATTCGTGCCTTCGTCGTGGTTGAGCACGGCACTGATCCTGGGCAACTCGTCGGCGTGTTCCTTGACCCAGGCCGTGGAACCCATCAGCCCCTGCTCTTCGCCAGTCCACAGGATGAACCGAATGGTGCGCGCGGGTTTGGCGCCGCTGGCAGTCAAGAGCCGCGCAGCTTCCAGCGTCGTTGCCACGCCCGTGCCGTTGTCCTGGGCGCCTTGGGCGCCGTCCCAGGAATCCAAGTGCCCGGACACGATCACGAACTCGTCGGGCTTTTGGCTACCGACCAAGTCGGCTACGACGTTGTGCTGCACCACCGGCCCCTGGCGAAAGCGGTTGTCGATTTCGAACTCGAGCTCCACGTTATCCCCGCGTCCGATTCGCGCGCGCAAGTCGCTGTGCTGGTCGGCGCGCAAGCGAATGCGCACGCGCTTTGGCAGGCTGTCCCACTTGACGTTGGGATTGCCGCCGGTGTGCACGAGCTCGCCCTGGGAGGCGCTGATTTCGCCCGCCAGCGAAATTTGTTCGACCGCTTCGCGTAGCTCGCGCGCTGGGCGTCCCTCGCTGCCCCATACCAGCCAGGCGCCCTCCAAACTGGACTTGGAGCGCTCCAATTCCTCGACACTCGTCGGCGCGAGCACGGCGCGAGCGCGGCGCACGCCGCCCGTGCCTGGGGTCCAGGCGTTGGTCGAAAACACGAGCTGGACTTGCTCCGGAGCGACCATGCGCCCCACGTGCACGCCGCGATCGAACCCGACCGCAATCTCGCCCCAAGGTTCCAAACGCGCCTCCAGTCCAAAGGAAGCGAACTTGTCCCGCGCCCATCGCTCGGCTTGCTCCAGGCGCATGGAGCCGGTGAGCCTTGGACCGAGCTCTAGGCACAGCTCGCGCAGGTGTGCATGCACTTGGTTGTCGGTCCGGCCCAGTTCGATCAGGCGCAGGGCAGCCGAGCGCTCGATCAAGGAAGCGGGCTGCTGCGCGGGCGCCAGCAGCAGGGCACAGGCGAGCAAGCTAGGTGTGGCTCGAGACACTCTTGACTCCTTGGGGATCCGTTGCGGGGGCGTACCGTGGCCGAGCCAACCTACCAAAGCGCCCGCCACTTGCCGGCAGGTAGCGGCGCGGGCCACACTCTTGGCGAAATGCCAGCCTCAAATGCCAGCGGCGCGTCTGTGGTCGTGTTCGTACCCACCGATCTGGAGCTGGCCCGGCTCGTGGATGCCGGGGGTCTGGGGCAAGCGGCGAGCGCAGTGCACGTGTGCGGCTTTGGTCCGATCGCCTCCGCCGCGCGCGTAGCGCAGATTCTCGCGCAGCAACCCTTCGAGCGCGCCTTGCTGCTTGGCATCGCGGGAACTTTCGACGAACAAGCTGCCGGCGTGGGCAGCGCGGTCGAGTTTTCCAGCGCAGCAGTCGAAGGCGTGGGCGTGGGCCAAGGCCTAAACCTGCGCGCGCCGCCGGCCTTGGGATTTCCTCAGTGGCCCGGTTCGCAAGAGCCGTGCACGGACCCCATCTACGACCGCCTGCAATTGGCACACCGCCGCGTAGCTGCGCCGCGCCTGTTGGTCACGACTTGCGCCGCTTCGGCGGACGCCGAACAGGCGGCCCTGCGGCGCATTCGTTTCCAAGATGCCGTCGCCGAGGACATGGAGGGCTTTGCCGTGGCGTTGGCTTGCGCGCTGGCCGAAGTTCCGCTGCGCATCGTGCGCGGGATTTCCAATCGCGTGGGCGATCGCGATCCATCGCACTGGTCGATTCCGCGCGCCATCGAGGCGGCGCGTCAATTGGCGCTTGGCGTGCTGCAGGAACCGGATGCTTGGCTGAGCGCGGATCAGTGGCGCGCGAGCAACGCGTTGCCGGTGAAGGCGCCGTGAAGCGCATTCGCGTGGGGCTATCCACCTGCCCCAACGACACCTACGCCTTCGCTGCCTTGCTCGACGGGCGCGTCGAATGCGAAGGCATCGAATGCGA
>JAKFYL010000233.1 GCA_021730845.1 Planctomycetota bacterium
ACAGGGATCCGCCCGCATCAGCATCGTTTGGTTGATCGCCATGATCGTGCTGTCGATCGTGTGCATGGCTTTGGCTTACCTCGCCAATGGGGAAAAGGCCGAGGCCGAGAAACAGGCTGAGGTTGCACGCAATGCAGCCAAGGAAGCCGATGAGCGCACGCTGGCGGACGGCAAGGCGGTGGTCGACATCTCCAAGGCCGTAGGCTTCTACGACAAGACCGTAGCCAGCCCCAAGGCCAACGACGCCGCGATCCTGGCAGCGCTGGCCGAGCTCAAGGCTACGTTCAACCTCGGGCCCGAAGTCAAGGACCTGGCCGATGCCTTGCCGCTTGCGCAGCGCGCTTACAACGAAAGCTTGCGCGCGGCGGAAGACGCCAAGGCCGCACTGGAAGTGGCCACCAAGGAGAAGGCAGCGGTCGAGTCCACCAACTCGGAAGTCGTTTCGCAGAAGGAAGCGCTGCTAGCCAACTTGTCCAAGGAAAAAGCCGACGAACTGGCCACTGCCGCGGCGCGCCAGACCGAACTCGAAAACCGCGTGACCTCCATCACGCAGACGCGCGATCAATTCAGCGCCGAGTCGCAAAAGCTCAAGGCCCAGATCGAAGCCGCGCAGCGGGCCTTCGACGAGGAGCGCTCGGCTTTCGCGGCGCGCATGAAGAACATGGCCGAGTCGCTCAAGTTCTTGGACCAGCCGGAAGCCAAGGACGCCTCGATCCTGACCGTTTCCAGCAGCCTGCCCTACGGCTGGATCGACATCGGCGCCAACCAGCGCCTGGCCGTGGGAACGCGCTTCCATGTCGTTTCCGGTCGCACCGGCGCCAAGGAGACCAAGGCCTGGGCCGAAGTCACGCGCACCGAGGCCGATAAGTCGGAAGTCACGTTCTTCAACCTGGTCGATCGCTTCGATCCTCCCGTGCCCGGTGACGTGCTGTTCAACCCTGCCTACGATCCGATCGGGGAGCGCCACGCGGTCTTGGCCGGTCGCTTCAGTGGTCTGTACAGCGAAGCCGAGCTGAAGGTCTTGCTCGAGCGGCTCAACATCAAGGTGCAGAACAAGCTCGACGTGAACACCGACTATTTGATCGTCGGTTCCGAAATGTACGTGGACGAAGAAGGCAATGCCGTGGAGACGCCCATCCAGACCGCGGACTTGGCCGTGTACAAGAACGCCGAGGCCCAGGGCGTGCTGATCTTGGCCGTGAAGGACTTGTACGCCTACTTCAAGTACTAGGGGGGCGCCCAGCCGCTCCTGAACACACCTGCCCGGTTCACTGGGGGCGCCCGCGGGATTTCTCCCGCGTGCGCCCCTGCTCCTTGGGGCGACCAGCCGGCGTTGCTTGTCTTGCTTGCGCCGTCCCCACCGTAGAACCCGCTGCCGGCCCCGGCGCGATCGACGCAGCATCGGGTACAGTCCAGGCTTTGCGTGGTCAGTAGCCCCGAATCCACCGACGATCCCTTCGCCCACACGCGCATGTCGCTGGGCGAGCACCTGGAAGAGCTGCGCGTGCGGCTGTTCCGTTCGGTGCTGGGCTTGGTGATTGCTTTTGCGCTCAGCTGGTTTCTCCAGGCGCGCGTCACGGCGCTGGCCTTGGAGCCCATGCGCTTTGCCCTCGAGCGCCTGCGCAGCGATCGCATCGAGCAGTTCGAAGCGCGCTTGAGCGCGGACCCGAGCCTATTGCGCACGGAGTTCTTTCAAAGCGCCGAGCCCTCCGACAAGCGCCTGCGCCCGGAACAAGAGACCGACCTAAGGCCCATCGCGACGGGCTTCACGGAAGGCTTTTGGTTCACGCTCAAATTGGCCCTGATCAGCGCCAGCTTCCTCGCCGGGCCGTTGCTCTTGTGGCAGGTCTGGGGCTTTGTGGCCGCCGGTCTGTACGCCAAGGAAAAGCGCGCGGTCATGCGCTATTTCCCAGTCAGTCTGGGGCTGTTCTTCGGTGGTGCGTGCTTCGGCTATTTTCTGCTCTTGCCGTGGGCCTTCTACTTCATGGCCCAGGTCATGCCATCCGGCGTGTCTTTCTTGCCTGGCATCGGCCCGTATCTCTCGCTGCTGGTAACCATGACCTTGTCCTTGGGCGTTGCCTTCCAATTGCCTGTCGTCATCCATGCGCTGGTGCGCATGGGACTCGTGCAGCGCGAAACCTTCAGCAAGTACCGGCCGCACTTCGTCGTGGCCATCTTCGTGCTCGCGGCATTGCTCACTCCTTCTCCCGACTTGTACTCCCAGATCGGGCTGGCGCTACCTATGGTGCTGCTGTTCGAAATCGGGCTGCTTTCGACCCGTTTCTTGCCCCGTTCGAGCCCATGATTCGCGATCCCCGCACAGCAGCCGTGATCGCCATCGGCGACGAATTGCTGGCCGGCGACATCGTGGATACGAATTCCGGCGAGATTTCGCGGCGCCTGGCCGAGCAAGGCATCCAGGTCGAGCGTTTCGTGGTGCTGCCCGATCAGCGCGCGGCCTTGACCCAGGCTTTTTTCGAACTGTGCAGCGCGTACCGGCTGGTCGTGGCCTGCGGCGGTCTGGGACCGACGCTCGATGACGTGACGCGTGAGGCAGCGGCCGAAGCGGCTGGTGTCGCACTGATCGAAGACGCGGACGAACTCGAGCAATTGCGCCAACGTTGGCGCGTTCGCGGCCGCGAAATGCCTGCTTCCAACGTGCGCCAGGTGCAGTTCCCCGCAGGTGCGCAAGTCATGCCCAACGAACGTGGCACCGCGCCGGGTTTTCGCCTGTGGATTGCCGGTGGGGTGTTGGCGGTGCTGCCTGGGCCGCCGCAAGAAATGCGAGGCATGCTCGAAAAGCAACTCCTGCCCTGGCTGCTTGCCACCACCGGTCGCGGGGCGGGACTGGCCACGCAGCGCGTGTACTTGGCGGGGATTCCCGAGAGTGCTTTCGCCGATCGCGTGAGCGAGTGGATGCAGCGCGGGGCCAACCCCTTGATGGGGGTGACAGCCAAGCTCGGGGTGTTGACCGTGAGCGTGCGCGCCAGCGCGGCCACGCAAGCTGCCGCCAC
>JAKFYL010000167.1 GCA_021730845.1 Planctomycetota bacterium
CCGGGCCCCGGCTTTGGGCCAAGACTTCTCCGCGCTGAATGCGCTGAAATCCGCGGAAGCCGGGCACCATGGTGAACTCCTCGCCGGCTTCGATGTTGTAGCGCAAGAAGATGCGCAGCAGACCGGGCAAGCCCGCCACGGCACTATCGATTTTCATGCGCTGGCGAGCCAGGAATGCGCGATCGACCGTCGGAATCATGTCCAAGTGATCCAGCATGAGCCAAATTCCGGCCTCGTGATGACCCACGGTTGCCGGTGAGCGGTTCTGGCCACCTTCAAGCACGATCCCCGGGATGCTGCGGTGATCGACGAAGTCGAGCAACGTCCCCGGAACGTCTTTGTGGAGGTCCACGATGGACGGCACGCCGAGCGCGCGTGCGATGGAGACGTTGGATGTTCCGCCTTCGAGAATCGTGAAGGGTGGACCTTCACTGGAGGTGGAGTGCAGGTCGAGCAGTGCCAGAGACTGTCCCAACGCGGCCTGTTCTTGAATGAGCGCATGCAGTTCACGATCGAGTTCGGCTTGTTCCCGGCGCTCGATCGTAGCCGCGCGGGGAGCGCTGGCTTGAATGGACCACAATCGATTGAGGTCTTCCTCGATGTAGCGCACATCCTGCGAAAGTGCGGCCAGGTTGCCGCCCAATCCAACCAGGCTTCCGACCATGTTCGTGCGCGAGGACTCCAGGCGTGCCAGCACCCGCGCGAAGGCGAGCAGCCCGGCAGGCTCGTTGCCGTGGATACCCGCCGTGACGATCAGCAGCTTGCCGGAATCGGCGCCCGAATAGCGTCCCAGCACGCGCCGCAGCGCGATGTCTTCACCATCCAGTTGTATTTGAGGGGAATGCAACACTAGCGACCCTGGCGCAACCAGCTGTCCAAGAGCCGGGCGGAAATATTGAAGAAGTCGTGTTCGGTGACGATTCCAACCAACCGATCCTGCTCGTTCACTACGGGTAGGCAGCCGACCTTGTGCTCGCGCATTTTTTCGATGGCTTCCAGGGTGCTGGAGCCCGGCCGAATGGTGATGGGATTCTTGGTCATGATCTCCCCGATGGCCACGCTCGTGCCCTTCCCTTCTCGGGCGCCGCGGGTCAATATCCTGAGCAAAGTTCGGTGGGAAACCAGGCCCAAGAGGTGGCCCTCGCGGTCCTCGACGGGTACGTGGCGCAGGTGCTCCCACTCCATGACGCTGGCGGCCAAATCGACCAGGTCCTCGGGGTGCATCGTGAACACGTCCGTGGTCATGATCTGGTCGACGGTGCGGTAGTTGTTCGGATCGTCGCGCGTGCTCTCCAGCGTCGCCAATTCCCAGCGCGCCACGGGCAGGCCCGCTTCCTGGTTGTGCAGGATGGATGCGGTCAGCGCGCGATACGTTTCTTGGGATTTCGAGTTGCCGCGCATGGCGGCCAGGGAATCCAGCGCCCATTGAGCGCCCGTGCGGCCCGAGGAAGCGCGCTCTTCGATGACACCCAGATAGCGGTCGATGTCGCCGGAAGCGATTTTTCGGGACTTCAGGCCGGCACGCGCCGCGGGAACGAGTTCCTTGAGGATCAGCTCGCTGGCCCCGTATTGGGCCCCGCGGATCCAACGCATGCGCGCCTGCAAGCCGTAGCGCGCTGCGGTGATGAAATTGGCCTTGGCGTCGTCGAAGGAAAGCAGTTTGGAAACGTCGCCGTAGGCCTCCGGCAAGGCCGCCATCAAGCCGAAGAAGAACGCCGCGTTGGCCATTTCGTCGAGCACGGTCGGGCCAGCCGGCAAGGCGCGCATTTCGATGCGCAAATGGGCCTTGCCGTCGGCGACCCCGTAGCACGGGCGGTTCCAGCGGTAGATCGTGCCGTTGTGCAGGCGCAGCGCCTTGAGCTGGGGGATTTCGCCGCGATCAAGCGTTTGCATGGGCGATTCCTCGGACGGAATCGCGATCAACGATCGGAAGCGGGCCACATCCTCACGGAAGATCTCCATGATGGTGTGTTTCAGCCAGCGGTCTCCGAAATTGACACGCGGCCTGGTGCCGCGCGCCGCCTTGGTGTCCGAACGCGTGTCCACGGATTGCTGGAACAGCGCAACGCGGGTTTCGTGCCACAAGCGATGCTGCAGCAACACCGGCGAGTTCACGCCCACCGCGAGTACCGGGGCCGTGATCAGCTGAGCCAGGTTGTACAGGCTCACGAATTCCTCGGCGCTGCACTGGTAGTGCACCTGGAAACTTGTGTTGCAGGCCTCCAACATGACGTTGTCATGGGAAAGCTGAAGCTCGTCGATGCCCTTGATGTAGGTTTTGAAGGCTCCACCGCGTTGCTCGACCATCACGCGATTCAACTGATAGAAGCGTTCGATGGGGGTCATCGAATCGAGCGTCAAGTTGCCGCGGTGCAGTGTAGGCAAGATGCCGCACAATAGGACCCGAGTCTGGTCCCGGGCACCGGCCTCGCGCGCATGCTCGAGCAAGTCGTCGAGCTCGCGTTCCATACGCCCCAAACAGCCGCCTTCGAATACCAGGGGCGAAAGGTTTGCTTCCAAGTTGAACTGGGCCAACTCGGTAGTGAAGGGCAGGCCCTTCAAGCGCTCGAGCATGGGCAGCGCTGCATTCTTGGCTAGCAGCTCCGCATCGACCAGAAACATTTCTTGCTCCGCCCCGATGCGGCGGATTCCGGATTCGATCATTCCCGACTCGAGGATGCGTTCCAAAGCATGAACGTCTTCCAAGAGGGCGCGTGCAAAGTCGCGCATGCGCGCTGGATCTAGCTGCTCGGTGATCTGATTCTCGCCCATATGGGTGCGGGAAAATCCAAAGTGGGTAGCGCTGGTAGGTCGGCGCAGCATCCTACCAAATGAACGAAGTTGCGGATCGCGGTGGCGGTGCGGTGGTGCGGCGGCGGTGCGGCGGTGGTGCGGTGGTGGTGCGGTGGTGGTTCGGTACGGCGGTACGGCGGTACGGCGGTACGGTACCAGGCTCGAATCCCACACCTTCGGTGCCAGGCTCCATTCGCACC
>JAKFYL010000026.1 GCA_021730845.1 Planctomycetota bacterium
GGGCCAAAGCGAACAGCGCGCCAGGCAACCAGGCAACTCCGACGGACCCCTCTTCCCGCCAGCGCAAGAAGGCCCACAACGAAAACATCGTCAACCCGGCCGCTAAGGGATCGCTCAAGGCAGAGATCCAGGCCACAGCTTCGGTATTCACCGGGTGCAGCGCGAACAACAGCGCAGTGAAGAACGCCACCCGATCGCTGCGCGCCAGTCGCCTTGCCAAGACGAACGCACCCGCACAAGCCAGAGCGTGCAGGCACAACGAAATCCAGTGCAACCCGCGCGGCACACCGGCATCCAAGTCGACGCCTAGGCGCAGGAATACGCTCGACAGGGGTCGCCAATAGGCGATGCGGCCGGCGTCGTTTCGGCCAACGAAGTCCCAGTACGGGCGGCCCAAGCTATCCAGCAGAGCTCCCCAACTCTGCAAGTGGGGATTGCCGCCCACGAGCAGGATGTCGTCGTAGACGAACTCACCCTGCGGCGCGCCGCGGTAGAGCACCCCGGCCACGAGCCAGACCAGCCCCAGAGCTAGCCATCGGCGCAGCGGGCTAGACGAGGAGGGAAGATCGTCTTGCATGGAGGCAGCCTACTTCCAAGCTGTGCGACCAGAAAATGTCGCGGGCCGGTTCGGTTGCCGAACCGGCCCGCGCGCAGAATCGTCCCCTAAGGGACAGCCCGAATTACGGGCAGACTTGGAACTGGTAGCCGTTCGACAGGCCGACCGTGAACGGGTCCGGCGGATCGCGGAACCAGGTCTGCATGTTGACAGTTGCTCCGGCGACAACGAGTGCTCCGCCCGAAGCCTGCGCGGTCATTTCCGCCAACGTGTAGTTGAAGGAACCGCTGCAAGCCGCCGCGCCACCCGTGTTCTTGACGGGCATGCGGTGCAGGGTGCCAGCCACGCACAACGTTCCGCCATTGAACGGCGCGCTGTTTTGGCCGGTCGTGCCGAAGAACGATAGGCCGTTGACGCCAACTTCCATGAAGGTGGTGACCACGGCGAAGGCGTTCGGGTTGGCCAGGCTGGGCAGGCCGCCATTGTTGTTGATGGCCGGCAAGCAGGCAGTCGAAGTGAGCTTGGCCGTGCAGTAGGGAGCGCCAGGTAAGCAGGGCGAACCGGAATTGGGGTTGAACGGCCACGCGTTCGAAAGATTGGCGTTGCCCGTACCGTTGTTGCGCACGAGCACGTCGCCCGGACCGGCCGTGGCCGGAACGTTGACCGTGATTTGCGTGCCGCTCGAGGTGACTCCCGTGACTTTCACCGGGTTACCCGTGGTGTTGTTCGTGATCTGTGTGAACCAAACTTCGTTGCCAGTGGCACTGAAGTTGACTCCGTTGATCGTCACCGTGCCCGGCGCCGTGGTGACGCTGGTGATGCGCGGCTTGGTGCCCGCCTTGACGCCGTAGATGAACTGGACGCCGGCTTGGTCGTCGGCCTCGATCGAGCGCGCGGAAACTCCCGTGCCCGAGATCGAAGGGAACATGGTCGCCCCGCTGACCGTGGAGTGACCAAGGCCCAAGGCATGGCCGTACTCGTGGGTGGCGACACCCTGGTAGCAGATGCCACTGGTTACGTTGGCCGGACCATCTTGCCAGCTCCAAGAATCGTAGTAACGGATGCGCCAGCCGTCGGCGATCGGCGTTTCCGTGAAGGCCAATACGCCGCCACTGGATCCCACCAATTCCGAGTGGATGTTGTCGTTGGTGCCGCCAATGCCCGTGGCATTGCCTTGCCAAGAGATGTCGAAGTTGGCTCCGCCGCTGCCAAGCGTTTGCAGCGTGTCGCCGGTGCCGTCGCCGTGCAGCTCGGCACCCCACTCGACGCCCGACTTCCAGGTCGCCATCTCAATGCCGGTGTAGCCGGGGAACTGAGGATGGGCCGTGGTGTTGTTGTTGGCGGAAGCGTCGGTGAAGTTGTCGAACACGCGCACGTCGCGCTGGGACAAGCTCAAGGAGCCGCCGATGGTGGTGAAGCCTTCGGCTTTTTCGCCGAAAGGCAGCAAGGACGCAGCTGCGCCGAGCGCCAGGGAGGGCAGGATGATGTGTTGGATTTTCATGGGAGTGTGGGTGCTCGTGCTACTTGGGCTGTTGTTGGCGGATGAGAGCCACGCGTTGATTCAACTCGCTGATTTTCAAATTGGAGCTGATGGCGTAGCCTTCGCCGCGACCGAGCACGACTTGCTCGCCTTTCTTGGCGTTGGCGACACGGAACAAACCGCCGTGGGAAGCGTATAGGGCATTGCTAGCGAAGTCGCCGCCCATATTGTCCGACCACTTGTAGAAGGCGACGACCTGGTTGCCGACCTTCTGATCGTCGGAGCTGGGTGCTTCCGAGTTGTAGACCCCGCGCGTCGCATCGATGAAACCACCGGGGAACGAAACGTCGACCTTGAGTTGCGCACCGGTGTACACGGAGCGACCTTCGATGGTCAGCGTGGTGAAGAACAAGTCGACACCATCCCGAGGGTGGTCGATGCGCGTGACTTTCGACGCGACGATCGTGCCCTGGACGGCGTTGTCTGCGCGGACGACCATTTGGCCGAGATCGAGACGTTCGATCTGGGCCCAGCCGATGGTTGCTGCCAAGCAGGCAGCTCCGACGGCTAGCACCTTGCGTGAGATCAATTTCATGGTTCCTAGGTTCCTGGAGAGATTTGGGTGGGCAGGTAGCTTGCCAGTGCCTGGCGTTGGCCAGGTCTTGGCATCAGGAGCGAGCACAAGCGGTCAGCCTCGACTTGGCCCGCATCGATCCCCATGGACCATGAACGGGCAAGTTCGAAACCTGTGAAGTCGGGTTTGGACGGGGCTGAACCACTCTTGGTTCCACGCCACGTATGGCTTCCTAAAAAGTAACCCACGACCGGGCCTACCGCTGGGGGGAGTCCCAAGAATTTCGTGCTGCCGGGCCGGCTGGGCCAGGACGGGCGTAGCTAGGGCCGGCAGCACGAAATTCTTGGGACTCCCCCC
>JAKFYL010000195.1 GCA_021730845.1 Planctomycetota bacterium
GTTCCGACCGGCCTTCCGTCGGCTGGCCTTGGAACCTGCCCGGAGTGCCGGATCCGAATTGGCGATCTCTGCCGCCGTTCGAGCCGGCGCCGCGATCACCTCTCTCCGTGCGTTCGCCGCGATCACCTCGCTCGCCACTGGCCGCGAAACTGCCGCGCTCGGCGGGCCGCTGTTCGCGATCTGTTCGATCCGATCGTTCCGGCCGCCCGCGCGTCGGTGCGCCCCCTTCGCGCGTCGGTACGCCCCCTTCGCGCGGCGGTGCGCCCGCTTCTCGGGGCGGACGCTCAGTCCACTCTCGACGCGGACGATCGCCGCCGGCCGAACGCCCCCCGCCTCGAACTTCCTCGGTTTCACGCGGGCGCTCACTTTCAAATCCTCGCGCACGCTCCGGCTCGCGTTGTCGCTCCCCTTCGCGGGCGCGTTCGGGTTCGCGCTCGCGCTCAGGACTTCGTTCACGGTCCACGGCGCGCTCGCTGTCCCTGCCGCGGCCGGGTTCATCGCGCCGACGGGGCTCCGAGAATCGACCCTGGCCTTGACCTTGGCCGTGGCGGCGATGGCCGTGCTCGCGCCTTCCACCGTGGTGTTCGCCGCCGCGCTCGCGCTGCACGGGCTCGAATCCGTCGGAACCGCTTTCGTGGATTTCCAAATAATCCGTGGGCACGTTTTCTGCCAAGAACAGGGACTTGCGGTCGTAGAAGTTGACGCCTTCTTCCCAAGCATCGAGCGCGAAGATCGTCAAGATGGCCCATTCGCGGCCGGCACGTCGCGCCGCATCGCGCGCGTCGTCGGGCGTTTTCGCCAAGTGCAGAAAGCGCCGTCGTCCGCTCTTCAGGCCGTAGCTCACGGCGCGATCGGCGTCGCGGCGATCGATGCCTACGTACAAGAACTCGGGGGGTCTGGATGGTTCGCCAGGCAACACCTCGATCGAGTGCCCGTACAGCGCGCGAATGCGGCCGTCTTGGATCTCGTAGCGCGGACGATCACCGGCGTGGACGGCGAAATCTAGATCGCTGAACTCGTAGGTCTCACCCGTGCGCTCTTGCAGAGCGCGCAGGACATCGTCGACATCGGCCCAACCGTACGGATCCAGCTCCAACCCGAATTCGGCCGGTTGGTGGCGCAACATATAGGCCAGGGAGCGGGTGATCCGTTCGATCGTCTCGGGGGATGTCATTTTTTGGGGGGTCTGCGAGGAAAACCAAGGAAGCGGCGGCCGGGGGCAGCCTTGGACTCGATCAGGACCCGAATCGGGCCCCGATGCCAGCGTCGAGTCGGGGCGGGATTCTAGCAGCACGGCTCGGTGCTTCCATCGCTGCGCCTGCTAGAACGGCTAGAACAGCCAGTACGGACCGGGCAGCGTGGTTCTTCTCACCCGGATGGGCCCCACTGGGCTCCGATGGTCCCCGAGCCATGAGCGCTCCGATTTGTGTGCCGGCGGCGAGCTGTGCAAACCGTTACTCTAGCGACCCTAGCCCAGAAAAAGGGGCGCGCCCGCAGCCCCCGCCGCAGGCGCGCGAGCTGGCAGGTCCCACGCCACCAGCTCTTGGCAGGCCTTTTGGGTCGAAGTCGGGCCTGTTTCGAGTCCAGTCTGCATTTTTTTTGTTCGAGTGGCCTTTGAAAGGCCGCTGCCCTTGCATCGCGGTGGCGCTAGGCTGGCGGCCATGTTGGCCATGGCCCACCTTCTGTCGCTGGCCCTGTGCGGGCTCCCATCCCAGGGCTCCACCGCGGCGCCCCAGCCCCCTCCGGCTGCGAGCCAGGCTCAGGCTCGTATCGAGCGCGACATCCGCGCCTTGGCGGGCTTTGGCACCCGGCACACTATGAGCGGAAGTGACGACCCCGCGCGGGGAATTGGCGCCTCGCGCGACTGGCTCGCGGCCCAGTTCGAGTCCATCTCCAAGGAGTATTGCGGCGGCCGTTTGCGGGTAGAGCTCGTTTCGTTTCAGCTCGGTTCCAGTGAGCGCATGCCCGCGGGCGGCACATTGGTGAACGTGCTTGCCACTCTGCCCGGCCGCGAACCCGATCGCCTAGTGGTCGTATCGGGTCACTACGATTCCAGGGCCAAAGACCCCATGGATGCGCACAGCGACGCTCCGGGAGCCAATGACGACGCATCCGGAGTTGCCGTCGTGCTCGAGTGCGCGCGCGCCTTGGGCGGCAAGACGCCGCGCGCCTCGATCGTCTTCATGGCCCTGGCGGGCGAGGAACAACAGCTCCTTGGTTCGACGGCCCAAGCGCAAGCCTTCGCGGATGCCGGGCTGGTGGTCGAAGCGTTCATCACCAACGATATCGTCGGCGGAGCGCGCGGTTCGAATGGACGCCTCGAGCCTCATCGCGTGCGCCTTTTCTCGGAAGGCCAGGCCAGCGGCGGCAAGCGAGTGCTCACCAGTGAAAGCGATGCGCCTTCGCGCCAACTGGCGCGCTTCTTGGAAGAAGTCGGCGAACGCGAACTGCCCGGATTCGACGTCGACTTGATCTTCCGTCAAGACCGCTTCTTGCGCGGCGGAGATCACAAGCCTTTCAACAAGCTCGGCGTGGCGGCCGTGCGCTTCACCGAACCGAACGAAAACTACGACTTTCAACACGAGAACGTGCGCACCGTAGACGGCAAACCGTTCGGCGACTTGCCCGAGTTCGTGGACTACGAATTCGTCGCCCGCGTGGCGCGTATCAACGCCGCCGGCGTGGCTGCCCTGGCCGAGGGCCCCCGGCCCGTCGAGAACGCAAGACTCGACACGCGCAAACTCTCCAGCGACACGCGCATCACCTGGGACAAACGCCCCAAAGAAGAAGTGGCCAGCTACCGCGTGCGCATGCGCAAGACCGACGAGTCGCGCTGGCGCGCCCCGCTCGACGTAGGTTACGTCGAAGAGATCGTGCTACAGGGCTACTCCAAGGATGACTGGCTCTTCGCCCTCGAAGCCTGCGACCCCCGCGGCCTCGTGAGCTACCCACGCTACGCCGAGTAG
>JAKFYL010000134.1 GCA_021730845.1 Planctomycetota bacterium
CTTCCATGGGGGACGGGCTCGAACCCTAGCGTTCCCGGCTTGAAATGGGAAGCCGCGCCGACGGACCTTCGAGCACGCTCGCTTCCCTGTGATTTCCCGCTTGGTACCATGTGCGCACCCATGACGCAGATTTGGGCGATATGCCAAACGCCAGCGCATGAGCAGATGCGCTCAGGCAACGCCAAGACCCGCCCGAAAGCCGGCCGCCGGTTGCGAATGGTCGTGCTGTTCTTAGGTGCGACGGGTGCGCTGTGTGCCTGCGAACGCCAAGCGCCGCCGCCTGAGCCACAACAGGCCAAAGCACCGGCCAAAGCCGCTGGGCCAAAGAGCGACGTCGACAAGCTGCGGCAACTGGGCTACACGGGATTTTCCGAACAAGTAGCGGACACACCCGGTGGTGTCGTGACCTACGACCGCTCGCGCTCGGCGCCCGGATACAACCTCTACAGCATCGGCGAGCAGTGCCGCGCGGAGCTGATCGACGCCCAAGGCAAAGTGCTCAAGAAGTGGGAGATGGCCGGCAGCGGCAATTGGGCCCACGTGGATCTGGCGCAGAGCGGTGATTTGCTCGTCGTGGGACGCGATTCCTCCGAGGGCGAGGACCGCAGTGTGTCGGATGCGACGCGCTACATTGCTTGTCTAGATTGGAACAACCAACTGCGTTGGAAGCGCTCGTTGACCGCTCACCACGACGTGGAAACCATGCCCTCGGGGGAACTGCTGACTTTGACCTTCGGCGCGCGCACTTTGCCAGCGGTGAGCGCGACCTTGCCCGTGCGCGACAACATGCTGTCCATCCTCGACCGCGAAGGCAACGAGCTACGTCAACTCTCGCTGTACGACATGGTCAGCGCGGATCTTGGTCGATTTCCACTCGAAACAGTGGCCCCCAACCGCGGCGACGGCAAGCCCTGGGTCGACTTGTTTCACTGCAATTCGATCGAGTCGATGCGTTGGCCCAACCTAGCGCAAAAAGATCCGCTGTACGCGCCTAGCAACGTACTGGTTTGCATCCGGCACCAAGACCGCATCGCCATCTTCGACGTGCAGGCTTCGCGCCTGGTTTGGTCTTGGGGGCAGGACGAAATCTCCGGTCCTCACGACGCGCAAGTGCTCGAAAACGGCAACATCTTGCTGTTCGACAACGGGCTCACGCTCAAGCGCTCGCGCGCCGTGGAAGTCGATCCGCGCACGAACTCGATCGTGTGGCAGTACCAAGCTCCGCGCCCGCAAGATTTCTTCAGCTTCAGTCGCGGTTCCGTCCAGCGATTGCCAGGCGGCAACACGCTGATCTGCAACTCCAACAGCGGCGTGGCCTTTGAAGTCACGCCGGAAGGGAGCGTGGTGTGGGAATTTCACTGCCCTTATCAAAATGCAGAGAAAAAACGCGCCACGATCGTGCGCGTCAAGCGCCACCCGCTCGCATTCATCGAAGCGCTGCTGGCGGGCTAAGGGTCCGTCCGGGAATACGTGTCACATTTCACCGGCCATCGTCGCCGCTGGCGTCGTTGCGGCTCCTCCGAGTATTGCCGTGAATACGCGTCGTCGCCGCGCCTAGCCATCGGCGACGGCGGCTCGCCGAAATGTGACACGTATTCCCGGACGGACCCTACGCGGCTCAGTACGTGGCCGCGATGTAGCCCAGCATCGTTTCGAAGTACGCCGGTAAAGTGTCCCAGGGGTTGGGCAAGACGTCATCGGTGACATATACCCAGCCGCAGTGATTCGCAAAGGCGTGGTCGACGGCGCCTTTCCATCCGCTCGCGGCGGTGTTGTAGGGCAGCGCATAGAAGTACTTGCGCGGGTAGCTCAGAGCCCAAGGTGCAGCGATCCAGGTCTGCGAAGCATCGCCGGCCTCGTAGATGCAAGCGCTGGAGACGACTGGCTGCGAATTCCAATGCAGGTAACTGGGCACGGTGTTGACGCCCGGATTGCCAACTACCAAGGCGCCGCTTGCGAGGGCTTGAACGTGGGCATGCAGCGCTTGGTAGTAACTCTCGTGGGCGCCGGGAGTATTGTCCATTTCGTCCAAGAAGATGCCGTCGAGCGGGTACCAGGCGAACCACTGGTCGATGTCGGCCTTGACCTCGGACAGCGGCCGCGCGCCGTAGCTTGTGTACACATAGCCGAGCAACTTGCCGCCACTTTGGCGAAAACTCGTGAACGTCGAGACGTACAGCGGATCGAGTACCAACCCGGGGCCACTGCCCGGGTTGCCGATGGCGAAGACACGTCCCGGATGGGCCGCCGCGGCCTGGTTCAAACGCTCCCAGGGTGAGCCCGGCACGGGATAGAAATAGGCCGGCACCATGACGCGCAGCACTTCCAGCTTGTGCTCGTGAGTGGCTGCAGGTCTTTGCGCCGCGGGTTGCTGCAATCCGGACACGGTTGCGAGAAGGAGAACCGACCAGACGATGGCTAGAAACTGCATGCTGGCATTGTATGCGACGTGCGCTCGAACGGCGTCGCTAGCGAACGGCGCCAGCCAAGGCGCGCACCACCGGCACCAGCTCTTCCAAGTGATCGATGACACAATCGACACGACCTGGTCCCGCGTGCGCCAAGACCCAGCCCGGCGTATGGGCGTGTCGCCGGAGCGCGAGCACCTTGGGTGCACCGACGCGGGAATGGGCGCGCAAACTGTGGGGCAGGGCTAGGTCTAGGGAGAACACGTCGCCGATGACGATGTCCGGTCGCTCCTCCTGCAGCGCGCGCAGATAGTGAGGTCGATCGAGCGCAATCTCTCGCTGACCGAGAGTCAGCGCGTCCCGCGAAGCACCCAGGCTGTACTTGGCCGCATGCCCACGCACACGCAACATCTTGCCGCTCTCCGAAGCGCTCTCGACCAGCGGCAATCCCAGCGGCGCGAGCAAGCGCGAGATTTTCTCGGAGCTGGAGTTGGACACGATCACGACCTCGGCTCCCGCTTCAACT
>JAKFYL010000319.1 GCA_021730845.1 Planctomycetota bacterium
GGGGCTTGATCGATCCATGGGAAGTCCCGGGCGGGTGCGTTCGGGATTGATTCGGCGCAATGCAGGCACCCCAAACACGGGCTTCGCGGGCCCGCACGGAACGGGGCGCTGCTGATAGAACGCCCTAGCCCACCCCGGCTTCGTCGCGGCTTGGGCGGTGCAGTACCGAGTAGCACCTCCTTTGAAGCACTGCTTGGCGCATTCGCGTCGTCGGATCGCCTCGTGCTGCACGGCCCCAAGCGGTTCCGGGGGCCGACATGAGAGCCTCAGGACGTGCTTGCAGCACGCTCGCCGGGTGGTAGGAAGGTCTGAATCACGTCGCGCGAGATCTTGATTGCGAAGCTAGAAACGTATGGCCAAGGAAGAAAGGGCGGGCTCGTCGGCATCCGGGAACGTGTGCCGCGCCACTAGACGCGCCGTGGGCGGAAATGCAGAAACGCCGTCGCGCACCGCGGCCCAAGTAAGCACTGGCTACCCGCTACCTGGGAGCGAGCGCATTGCTCTGGCGCGTGACCCGAAGGGAGCACTTGCGCATGTGTGCCCAAGAGTGCCTGGATCAGGAGCCGGGGCAGGCTGGGCTAGCCAACGCTCTTGGACTGCTGTTCGATCCAAGAGGAACCAGGCGCCTGGAGTTGCAGGCAGGCGGCTGCCGCGCGGCGCAGCTTGCGAGCGCTCAGGAACGCCCCGCCGTGGCCGCCCCAGACCCCGATCCGCCGCTCAGATACTGCGCACGAAGGCCAGGAATTCGTTGCGAGTCTTCGAGTCGCTTTGGAAGCAGCCCAGGAGGCAGGAGGTCATGGCCGAAGAGTTCTGCTTCTGCACACCGCGCATCATCATGCACAAGTGGCTGGCATCGGCCACCACTCCGACGCCCTTGGGATGCAGCGCGTTTTGGATCGCCTCCGCAATTTGCACCGTCATGCGCTCTTGCACCTGCAAGCGCCGCGCGAACACATCCACGATGCGCGGAATCTTGGACAGCCCAAGAATCTTGCCGTTTGGGATGTAGGCCACGTGCACGCGCCCGTAGAAAGGCAGCAGGTGATGTTCACACAAGCTGTAGAACTCGATGTCCTTGACCAGCACCATTTCCGAGCAATTCTCGTCCTCGAAAACACCCTGCCCTATGACCTCCTCCACCGTCTGGCGCATGCCGGTCGTAAGCTCAGCCCAGGCACGCTCGACGCGCTCGGGGGTTCGCACCAAACCCTCACGCCTAGGGTCTTCTCCCAGCTTCGCCAGCAACTGCTCCGTCAACGAAGCAATGCTTGCACCGGGCGCCGCTAGCTTGGCCCCCGGTACTCGACCAGGTTGCTTCGGCTTTCTCGAACTCGGACTCGGCTTAGACGGCATCCCGGATAGCTCCTCAAATGGGGTTCCAACTCGCGCCAAAAGGCCACGGCCACGTTCTCGGCCGTCGGCACCAAACCTGCGAGGAACGGTACGTCCTCGTTCAGATCCTTGTGGTCCACCTTGGATATCAGGTGTTCATGGACTAGACGGCTGAGCCGGTTCAAGTCCATCACCATCCCCGTGTGCTCGTGCACCTCGCCGCACACGGTAACCTCGACTTCGTAGTTGTGCCCATGGCGCGTGTTGCAAGGTCCGTAAAGGTCCTTGTTCTCCTGGGCGGAAAGAACTTCACAGTGCAAACGATGCGCTGCACTGAACTCCAGGCAGTGGGTGATTTCGACAGTCGGGCGGGGCATGGCAGATTGGGGGGCCCAGAAGATAGCCCATCCCCCCAGGAGTCCCACCGCACCCTCCAGGATTGCCCGGATTCCGCGCTCGGAAGCGCCGCCATTCCGGCTTAGAAGACGTATCCGTAGCTCGACTACGGACCCCTTCTTCCAAGGAACACAGTCATGGGCAAAACCGCAGGTCTTGGTCCCGACATCGATCGCCTTCAACCGCTGCTACGCGAGATCGGGCGCGAAATCAGCGACCGCACGCAGAGCATCAGCGAGCTCGAAGAACGCCTCGCGGCGTTCTCCAAGACCCCGCGGATCCATGCGAACGAAATCGCCGCCGCGGAGTCCGACCTTTCGCTGCACCGCCGCGAACTGCGCCGCATCCAAAGCGAACTGGCCCACCTGGGCGTCGCCTTCGACGCCCAAATGCCCTGGGTAGCCCCGCGCCTAATCGCCGCTGCCGCGTCCACCAAGGACCAAACCAGCGACACCTCCTTCCACCGCGCCGGCGACTCGCGACGTCACTGACGCTCACCAACATCTTCCCGCGGCGCCATCCAAAGCGCCCTACGATCCGGGCCGTGTGCGGTTATCCGCCCACGGCCCGCTTCACATTCTTGGACAATCCGTGAAACCGACTCCAAGGGATTCCTACTACTCAAGGGCCTGCCGCGCGGACACTATGCTTGGACGGTGGACCTAAGATCGGATCAAGTCCTCGAAGGCGTGGCCAGGATCCCCGCACACCCGTCCACCAATCTTCACGTGTTCCTGCCCTGACATTGCTCACGCGTCGCATGAGTTCCCCAACCGTCACTCACTGCCACCCGCTCTGGTTCCTCCACCAGCCGCTGCCAAACGCCACTTTCACCAACCGGAACTTCCGCTCACAGCCGTGAGCTTGCCGCCAAGTCTCCAGTGCCTCCCGACTACACCGTCGTCGCCGTCGACTGGTCCGGCGCCATCGCGACCCAGCGCAAGAAAATCTGGCTCGCCCAGGCGCGCAACGGAACCCTCGAGCGACTCGAATGCGGCCGCACGCGCTCCGAACTCATCGCGCACCTGATCAATCTCGCCCGCACCCAGCCCAAACTCGCCGCCGGCTTCGACTTCTCCTTCTCCCTCCCAGCCTGGTTCCTCCACCACCACAAACTCACCAGCGCCCCAGCCCTCTGGTCCCTCGTCGCACGCGAAGGCGAATCCTGGCTCGCCAACGTCTCGCCTCCCTTC
>JAKFYL010000441.1 GCA_021730845.1 Planctomycetota bacterium
TGTTCGAAGGCGAGCGGACAGCCGGCAAGCTGCACTGGCGCGATGTCAGCTCGAAGGCGGGCAGCGGCCTAGAGCCCTTGCGCTCGGCGCGCGGACTCGCGCTGGCCGATTTCGACCGCGACGGCGATGTGGACGCTGTCGTGATCGACCTGGACGCGCCGCCGCGCTTGCTCGAGAATCGTTCGCCGCGCCAGGGCCGCTGGTTGGCGGTGAAACTGGTTGGCACGACTTCGAACAAATTCGGCTTGGGGGCTCGCGTCGAAGTCCGCGCCGATGGCCGGGTTTGGTCGACGGTAATGGCCACGGTCTCGGGCCTGTATTCGTCCCACGAGCCGCGCGTGCACTTTGGACTGGGCCAGTTGAACCGCGTCGATGCGATCGAAGTTTCTTGGCCCAGCGGGCGCGTTACGCACGTCCCTAGCCCACCTCTCGACGCCCTCATCACTCTCGAAGAACCCGCCGCCATCGACCGATGAAAGTTGCCCTGGTATTTCCTCCGCAAGGTCACTTCACCCAGCCCTACTTGAGCCTGCCTTCGCTGGCGGCCTACCTGCGCATGCACGGCACGGGGCCGGTGGAAATGATCGATGCCAGCATCGATTCCTACGACCACTTCCTGTCGCGTGAGCGTTTGCTGCGCTCGCTCGAGCGCGTGCGCGCCGGCGCGGGCCTGGCGGAGCTCGAGTCGCAGAGCCAACTGGGCTTTTCCGAGATGGAGCGCTACCAGCGTCTGAGCGAGGTCGCGCTCGTGGGCGAGGAAGTTGCCGAGCGCATCGAAGAGGCCAAGGGCGTGCTGCGCGGAAAGCAGGAGTTCTACGATTACGAGCGCTACCTGTGGGCCGGGCGCACGATCGAGCAGGGCCTGCGCTTGTTCTCGGCCGAGTACGCGCCCACGCGGCTTTCGGCCCATGGCTTCGTGATGCGCGCGCGCATCGAGCGCAGCCGCGAGATCGTGGCCGCGCTCGACGACGAGCAAGAGAATCCTTACCTAGAGTATTTCCGCGAGCACACGCTGCCGCGCATCCAGGCGCTGAATCCTCAGTTGATCGGCATTTCCGTCACGTTTCCGAGCCAAGCCATCCCCGCCTTGACGCTGGCGCGCTTTATCAAGCGCTGGAACAAAGACGTGCACATCACGCTCGGCGGCGGCTTGCTGGCCTACGTGGCCGACAAACTCGCCAAGCGCGACGAAATTTGGTCGCTGATCGACAGCTTCGTGATGCTCGAAGGCGAAGGCCCGCTGCTTGGTTTGGTGGAAGCCATCGACGGGCAACGCAAGATCGAAGACGTGCCGAACCTGATTTGGCGCGACCGCTCGGGCACTGTGCGCGCCAATCGCCGCAGCGATCCGCTGGACATCAAGCAGCTGCCCGTGCCCGATTTCGACGGCCTACCGCTGGACAAGTACTTGTCGCCGGAATTGGTCTTGCCCCTGGCCGCCACGCGCGGTTGCTACTGGGGCAAGTGCGTCTTCTGCACCTTGTACACGGTCATAGGCCCGGGCTACCGCGGGCGCACGATCGAGCAGACGGTCGAGGACATGTCCGCGCTCAAACAGAAGTACGGCGTGAATAAATTCTATTTGGCCATCGAGGACCTGCCGCCCAACATGGCGCGCGCCTTGCCCAAAGCCATCAAGGAGGCCAAGCTCAACGTGCGCTGGTGGGCCGACGCACGCCTCGAGCACGAGGTGTTCACGCAAGAGGTGTGCGACGACCTGGCCGAGGCCGGCTGCATTCGGCTTGCGTTCGGCTACGAGAGCGCCAACAAGCGCGTGCTGGCGCGCATGTGCAAGGGCATCGATCCCCAAGAGAGCATGGAGATCCTGCGCCGGGTGCGCAGTTCGGGCATATCGGTGACGCTGTACGTGATGATCGGCTTTCCCACGGAGACGCGCGAAGAGGCCGATCAAACATTGAACGCGGTGCTCGAACATCGCGATTTGATCCAGGAAGTCAGCGCGCGCGTCTTTTATCTGGACGAATCCTCCGAAATCTACCGGCGCCGCGCCGAATTCGACATCACCGAGGTGTATCCGGACCCCGAGGCCGACTTGCAAGTGTATTTCGACTTCAAGACCAGCAGCGGCATGTCGCGCCGCGAAGCGCGGGATGTGTATCTGGAATTCATGCGCCAAGTGCGCTCGCACTTCCCCGTGTTCCAGAACACGAACATGCTGTATCACGAACTCAAGAGCCACTACTTCTTGTTTCTAGCGCGGCATGGTTCTTGGGAAGAGCTGTGCGCGAAAGTCCTGAACCGTTCCGCGCACGGCGCCAAACTGACGGGGACTTTGCGCCCAGCCAGGCGCGCCGCGCACGCGACGCTCCCGTTGGCATTCGATCGCGGCGAGATCGACCAACGCTTGAGCTCGGTCGACTCCTTCACCCTGCGCCCGCGCTACCAGTCGGATCTGATCGAGGACGAGGACCGCCTGCGGCTCGATCTAGAGTTCGCGCCCCAACAGCCCGGCGCGAGTGTGCTGGTCCTGGATACGAGTTCCGGGGAGGTCCACAGCCTGTCGCCTGCGGCAGCGGAACTGCTCGAGCGTTGCGACGGCGTGCGCACCCTGGAACAGGTGGTCGAACTGGTCCCGGTCCCCCACCGGGCCGCAGCCCTGGATTGCGTCATGGAACTTGCACGTGCTGGAATCGTGACTCCGACAGAAGAGGTCTTGACCCGATGACTCCCAAACAAGACGACCCCAAACCCGAGAACCAAGGCAAGCTTTCCGGCGGCACTGGCGCCGAAAAGAAAACGCAGCCGGCCGAGGGGCAAAAGCCCCCTCGGCCGGCCGACACGAAGTACACCTTCAAGATCTTGCCCGCGAACCCGCGCAGCAACTCGACGGACTTCGAGGACGTGGCCGACAAGTAGCCGGCCACGCCGATTGCCCTACTTGGGCTTGCTAGCCTTGGCC
>JAKFYL010000457.1 GCA_021730845.1 Planctomycetota bacterium
ATTCCAACCGCCGCCAGCAGTTCGGCGCCCCGATTTCCAGCTTCCAGATGGTTCAAAAGATGCTGGCGGACATGGCCATGAAGACCGAAGCCGCGCGCTGGCTGGTGTATTCCTGCGCCGGCGCCATCGACGGTGGCCAGGGCGAAAAGACCAGCAAGTACGCGGCCATGGCCAAGTGCTTTGCCACCGACGTGGCCATGGAAGTGGCCACGGACGCAGTGCAGATTTTCGGCGGCTACGGGTTCATGGAGGATTACCCCATCGCCAAGTACTTCCGCGATGCCAAAATTCTCCAAATCTACGAGGGCACCAATCAGGTGCAGCGCATGGTCATCGCGCGTCACTTGGTGCGCGAAGCACTCGAGCTCGAGCACCTGGCCGAGTACATCCCGACCGAAACGCAGGTGTCGTACAAGGAAAACGACGTGACTGCGCGCGCTTAGACCGCGCTGTCTGTCGCCGCGCATTCCCAGCATTGGGTCTTTCGGGCTGTGCGGTGTCGACGTGTTGCGTCGCCCAGGCTCGCAGCCCGTTGAAAAAGTGCCCTGCTACGGCTTCGCACTCTTCGCCGTGGCGTCGTCACGCTTGTCGGGCCGTGCTCAGCGGCCAAGAAGGCCGCTTCCGCCGCCCCTCCGTCCCGTTTCTAGCCACGACGAAGAGCGCTTTGCCTCGCTACGGGACTTTTTCACCGGGCTGCTACTCGCCGCGCTTGCTTGTGACGATTCTGTGACCAATTGCCCGAGCGTCGCTGCTCCTAGCGCGCCATTTGTGGAAGCTGCGCAATTGGCCGTTCCCACCGTCAATCCGGCAGTCGGCGTCTACGAAATAGGACGCACGGCGCTAGCTCGCGCCTAGTCGCATACATGAATGGGTGGGCGCGCTTCCAAGGCCTACAAAACCCATGCAAAACCCCGGAAAGGCCCACGCAGCGCTTTGGCGCCGTTCTAGGCCCGTGGAACGGCCTTCCCGACCCTTCTAGCGTCGCATGGCAGGGGGGGCGGTGCACGGTTTGAATCCGTCCAACGCCGAGCGGCGAACATCCGTATGTATGGCCCGGCGTTTGCAAGCACGTCTCACTCCATGCAAGTGCAGGCGACAGCCAACCAAGCGACGGTTTCGTCAAACGACGATTCCTCGTTCCTTACAAAGTTATCCCGAAACTTTTCGCGCGCCGTGCGTCCTATAGGCGGGCGAAATCGAATTTCAAAGGACGCTGAGCGTGCACGGTCGGCAGCCGTACCGGTCAGGCATTCGCAAACCGCTCCCTTGGACGAGCTCCGGTCGTCCGGCGGAACGCCCCCAAGGAAAGGCAGGATCCAACTATGAAAACGATGTCCCACGCAGAGGTCGACAAGACCCTGGACCGCTATGCCAAAACCCAGGCGACCTATGTCCGGAATCTGACGCGGTTTGCGGCCAAGCTCGACCGCGAGGGCTTGCATCTGGAGATCCGCGAGTCCGATAGCTGGCGCAAGCAGGGTTCGGCCGAACTTCCCAAGACCTCCGTGAGACAGCAGTTTCGGCGAGAAGTGGAAGCGATTCTGATCATGGGTCGCGAGGAAGAGGTGCGATTGGCGCGCCGCATCGAGCTCGCTCGCCTGCGGCTCGACCGAGCGCTGGCCGCCCACGGGCTCAGCCAAGAAGACCTCAAGCCCAGCGCGCAGGAGGATGACGAATTCGACACCGTGACCAGCCTAGACTGCATGAGTGACGATTGCACTCTGCCGGCCGAGATCTGCCAGCGATGGCAGGAGCTCCACGCCATGCGCTGCGAGATGGTCGAGCGCAACCTGTACTTGGCCTTGATCAACGTCGAGCGCTACTCGCACACCACGGCGAGCATGTCCGATCTGATCCAAGAAGGCTCGGCGGCCCTATTCCGGGCCGTGGACGGCTTCGACTGGAAGCGCGGGCTGTTGTTTCGAACCTATGCGGTGCACTGGCTCAACCAAGCGTTCCGCAGCTTCCTGTACAACTCCAATGCCACCGTGCGCGTGCCTGTCTATTTGCAGAAAGCGCTCAAGCACATCCGCGACGCCAAGATCCGGCTCGGGGATCCCAACGCGAGCGTGGAAGCGCTGGCGCGAGAAACGCAGTTCGGCGAGTCGCTGATCGAGGCGGCGCTGGCTTCAGCTCGCAGCAGCCGGTCGCTGGACCTGTCGTTCGAAGACGGCGGCGAGGGCAGTCGCTTGAAGGACTTGTTGCAAGATCCCGACGATCTGGATCCCTACTCGCCGTCGATCGAAGACCACTCGCTGGATGAATCCTTGACCGGCGCCATGGAGGCGCTCAACGAGCGCGAGCGGTTCGTGATCCAAAAACGCTTTGGAATCGGGAGCGAGCGCGAGCACACGCTCGCGGAAGTTGCCAGGTTGCTGGGCGTGAGCCTGGAGCGCGTGCGCCAAATCCAAATGCGCGCGATCCACAAGCTGCGCACCCCTGCGCTGCAGCGCGTGGTCGAGCCGTTCCTGAACTAGAGGCCCGCCCGGAATTGGTGCCCATCAGCATGGGCCCCCGTCCGGGCGGAAAGCCCTGAAGAGATAGAAGACTCGGTTGGGGCCCCGAGACGCTGGGGGGAAGGCCAGCTGTTGAGCACTCAGGGAGCCGGCCCAGGTCTCGCTCCAGTGCCCAGCCCGTCCCGGAACGGAGAAGGAAGGATCGCACCTAGCGGACTTAGGAAAACGGCGTAGGGTAGGGGGTGTAGATCGGGTGTTCGCCAACTTCCCAGCGCGGCGCGCCAGCGACACCATCCGGTGGGCGGGCCCGCGCACGCAGTCGACTACCTAAGGAGCTTGCCATGCGAAACGCGCTGGTTGTTTCCGGTTGCGATCGGAAACGAAAAATTCTCTCTCTCTCTCTCTCTCTCTCTCTCTCTCTCTCTCTCTCTCTCATAG
>JAKFYL010000070.1 GCA_021730845.1 Planctomycetota bacterium
GGTGTTTCAAGCCGAAGGACGTATAACGGTAGAAATCGCGCGGAGCCTCGTGCAGATGCCAAAACATCGGCGCCGTGTACAAGGCGACTCCCCCAGGCTTGAGCACGCGCAAGGCTTCGCGCAATGCCGCAGCGGGTTCTTCCAGGTGCTCCATGACCGCTGTCGACAGCACGCAATCGAAGGACGCATCCGGCACCGTCGTGGCGTAGGCGCTGGCGAAGATGTCGATCTTGCCGCGGTCGTGGATGCAGTCGACGTGATCGAGCCCGACGTACTCCTCTACACAATCGCCGACGAGCAACTGCTTGGTCTTGTTGCCGCAACCGATTTCCAGCAGTCGTCCATGGAAGTAGCGCTTGGCGCGCTCGCGAATCGCCCGCGCAGCCACCGGATATACGCCGCCGGCTGGGTTGTTGAGTCCCCGCAAGCGCAGGTACTTGCGAACAGACTCGGTCTGCATGCTGGCTGGCGCGCTCGACATGCGCCCATGCTAGCCGCGCCCGCCCGGCGATCGAGTCGGTGGCCGAATTTCCCGCGCGGCGAGGCAAGCTCTGCGCGCCCCACGCGCGCACAGCTACTGCACGCGCATGGGCAGGGATACAGGGGCGGCCAGCCCCGTGCCCGTGGTGGATTGCAACCCAGCGAAGAGTTGCACGGTCAGATCCCCCGTCGGCCATCCGCCCCCGGGAGCAGGAATCTCCAATTCTCCCGCTTGCAGCACGGGATTGATGGCAAGCGGCGCTCCGGCAGCGTCGAGCACGCGCACATTCGACGTGCTGACGCTGGCGCCGCTCAAGTCCCCACCCAAGAATCCAACACGGATGGTCGCATTCGTTCCCAATGCCGTCGCTAGTGCGGGGGCTGTGCGCGCCGCGCGGAACAGCCCGGTCAGCGTTGCTGAATCCGCCCCCGGAGCGCCGCCTTGCGCACTGCCGAAGGGCCCGGCATCCGGCGCGGGCCCCGCGGGTGGCGGAACTCCGGCAGCGATCGCGGCCGATCCAACGGCTAGGGTGTAGTTCTCGGTCAAGCTCGCGGCCGGCAAGAAACGCGCCAGCGAGGTCGGCAGCAGCAGCTTGGTCGGCAGCGGATTCAATGCTGCAGAGCTACTCGTGGGGAACGAGGTGATCGAGCGCTGGACGCCGTCGTCGGCGACTTCCACGACATCGCCGGCCATCAAGTCGCCTAGTTGGTCCAGGCCCACGGCCTGGGCACCCAAACCAATCACCGAGCGATACTCGACCGGCGCGTTTTGAAATACGGCGACGAGTGGATCGGTGGCGGTGACGTTGGAATGCTGCCGCACGCCCGTGATGGCGCCAGATTGCAGCCACGCGACGCTCGAGGAAACCTCGGAGGTCACGAGCGCACTGGAGATGGCGCCTTGGTCATTTCCGGCAAACACGCAATGCGCCGCGACAACCGGGTAGTTGCCCAGTTCGGCGCGGATGCCGAAACCCTGATTGCCGACGAAAGCGCAACTGGACACGCTGGCGAAACCGCCGACGGTTTGGGACGAAACGCGCAGTCCGTGGGCCGAGTTGCCCGAGGCATTGAGCCTGTGGACCACGGCCGATCCAGCGGCGTCCAAGTCCAAGTGCACGCCGTCGCCTTTGTTCGCGCGCGCCGTGCAGCCGCGCACCACGATGTCCGCGTTCCAGTTCGATACCAGATCGAAGTCCACGTCGATGTTGAGTCCGGCGTTGGGATTCGACCCTGCCAGGGTGCCGTTGGCTTCGAACACGCTGCGCTCCACGTCGATGGAAAATTGACCGCCCAGCGGGCCTGTGACTGCGGGCGCTGCCATCGCGCAGTCCACGCCCTCGGCGCCGTTGCCGAAGAAGACCGAGTCCGTGAGGCGCAACGACACGGGCATGCCTTCCGGTGCGACCAAATTCTTGAGGTCCAGGCCTTCGGCGCGGTTCAGCGCCAGGCGCGAGGCTTGCACATCCACGTCGAATGGGCCAGAAACGGAGACACCCTGAACCTTGTTGTCAGACACGACGCAGCGCGACATCACGACGCGGTACACGTTGCCAAGATCCAGCGAGCGAGCGCGAATGCCGCGTTGGCAGCGCTCGATCATGACCGAAGAGATGCGCGCGGCCGAAGTATCGATGTCGACGCCGAACGTCGACGCGTCCAGGCCGTCCAATTTGAGGCCGTCGATCGTCGCGCCCGGATCGCCGCCGGGAATCTCCAGGATCGACGTACCTGCCTGACCTTGCAAGGTCGTGATATGCTGCGCCGGATTGCGATTGGCGAGCGTCAAAGAGGCGTCGAAACCACCGTACAGGTTTACGCCAGGCAGCAGTTGCACCGACACGCCCGAGTATGTGCCCGCGGCAACCCACACATTGCCCGTGCCGTTCGCAAAGGCGGTCAACACGCCGCTGGTCAGGCTAGGAAAAGCGGTCGCCGGGGTAAGACCGTCCGGATTGACGGCGCTGGAGTTCTTGTCGACATAGATGGGCGCATTCGGGCGCACGCGCAACACCGCTCCGGTGGGTGAATAGTTGCCCCCGCCGACATCGAGAGCCAATCCCAAGTACAGATCCTGCCCGTTGGCGAGGCCTGTGAGAGTGGTCGTTCCGTCTCCGTTCGCCGTGCTGGCGGGAGCTCCTTGGTAGATGCCGCCTGGAGTGGTGGAAGTGAACAGGGCCACTTGCGTGTTTGCCCCGCTGGCATCGCGGCCGATCCAGCTCACCTTCGCGCTGGCGCTGCCTGCGGCCACGGAGGTGATGGTCGCTGCGGGCAGCAGGCTTCCGTCCGTCTGAGAACTCCTTGATTACTACCTCACTGATAGGGGGAGCCTTGGCGATGGCCTCTGCTACGTCAGCAGGCATCTCAGACTCTTTACCCGGCTTCAGAATCT
>JAKFYL010000155.1 GCA_021730845.1 Planctomycetota bacterium
GGCATTCGCCAAGTAGCGGGCGTACGGGGGAACAGGGTACGAGGGGTACGGCGGTACGGAGCCTGGCTCCGTACCGCCGTACCCTGGCTCCGTACCCCTCGTACCCTGTTCCCCCGTACGCCCGCTACTGAACTGTGAACCAGGTCACCCAGTCTTCGGAAGCGGAGTGCGGCGGGTTGCCGATGTTGACGGTTTGGTTGCCGGAGACGGTTTGCGAGGAGCCTTCGATTTGACCTGTGCGCGGGTTGTACCAGCGCTGGGTGAACAGGCCTGAAACGCCGCCGAGGTTGAGCGTGCCCGTGGGATTCGCCGACGGCAGGTAGATGGCGTAGACCGATCCATGTTTGTAGAAAACTTCGGCGCCGCCGTAGGAGCCGGATTCGCCGTTGACGAGCCAGTCACCGGCCTGCATGTCCCAGAACGGCAGGTTGTTTTCCATGAACGTACGCGCGTGGCGCATGTAGTCCCACATGGCTTCGCGCGTGCGGAAGTCTTCGATGTCGACGTCTCCACCCAACGGCAAGGGGTTGTAGCCCAGGTACCACTCGATGTTGCCGCCGGAAAAGTACACGTCGTACAGGACGCGTTTGCGCATGTCCTCTTGATTCCACGGGCTCAAGCCTTCCGAAGCCGACCCGTTCTCATCCATGTCGACGACCCAGTTGCTGCCGCTGGAGGCTCCCAAGTTGCGCAGTTGCTCGGTGAGCGAGCCGGCCTGATTCGAGTCGTACTGCATCGACGTTGCCGTGTAGCGTGGATCGCCAGCGATTTGGTTGTAGGTGTTCATGTCACCCGGGTACACGTGCACCGACACGGGGTGGTCATAAGGATCGACTTTGCTCACGTGATCGGCGTACTGGTGCAAGAGCCAGATGGGCCGGTCCCATTCCTCGCCCATGTTCCACTTGATGGCCAAGTGATGGGAGAACCGCGCGATCATCTCGCGGTGATAGAGCTTGCGCTCAAGTCCCAAGCTCCCACCGTCCAGCCAATTCTCGTTGCTGCTTTCGGTCTCGCTGAGCACGATGTGCAACAACATTCCAAGGCTCTGCGCGTGGTTGAAAACTAGATTCCACTGCAGCAATCGGCGCACGTTGTAGTGCGTGTGCTCGTAGCTGGAATCGCCATAGCCAACGAAAGGCGTGACATCTTGGCCATCGCCACCCAAGTTCATGGGCAGGAAATAGATCGAGTTGACCCCGCGGGATGCCAGATAATTCAGGCCCCCAATCAGCCCCTTGGAATCAACGCCGCTGGTGTCCCCGATGAAAAGCGGGTGCCCATTTTGCCAATCGGCGATGTGGGGTGCATAGGCATGCAAGCGCCCGATGTTGCCCGCGTCTTGCACGTTGGCGAAACAGTAGGCACCGAGCAGATTCTCTGGGCTGTTGGTCCCGCCCTTGAGGAAGTAGCCGCCTTCACGAAACTTGAGGTAGGGCTTGCCTACGAACTCCAGGCGCCCCCACTTGCGAAATCCCAGAGCGTTCGGGTCCTTGGGATCGACGTGAAACGTCGTTGTCTGGCCATCGAAGTACGTCGGCGAACCGGCGTTGGGGTCAGTCGAAACCGCGATCTGAGGTCCTGTGCGAAAGAACGCGCGTGCGAACCACGGCCCCGCTTCGTCGGGTGTAAAGCGGACTTTCCAGATCGCGCCCTTTTCGTTGCCGTAGCCATCGCCATCGAAAAAGCCAGGGACCACGATTGCCTTGCCGCTCGGACTTTGAAAATCCACCATCAGGCGGTAATCCAAAAACGGGTTGGGGTTGCTGGCGAACTGCGAGGATCTCGGCCCCTTGAACCAAATTTCCGTGGTGGCCCACATGCGTTGGATGCCACGCACTTGCGGGTATGAGGCGCTTCCCCCTTGGCCCGATGGGGATTGAAACGCCTGGTGCGCGGCGAACAACGCCCCATCGATCGAGGAACTCGTGAAGCGGATGCCTCGCAGGGCTTGGGCGGAAGTTAGGTGCGTGCCACTGGCGTCCTTCAGGTCGGTCACCCGAAAGCACAGTCCGAACGCGTTCTGGCCCTTGTTGATACCCACAGCCGCCGTGTAGCTGGATTGTGTCCAACCGCTCAGTGCGACGTTCTGGCCCACCGAGTTGTCGGGAAACACTGGCGCCGCTTCGACCCAATCGTTGCCGCCGATCTCGAACAGGAAAAAATCCGGAGCTGGGCCGTTGCCATCGACCCAATCGTTCTGAAAGCGCACGACCCACGGCGCCGCTCCCACGTTCTCTCGGCCAAAGTAGCTACCTAGGTCCAGATCGTCCGCGGCGCGGCAGGAAAACTGGTGCGTTTCAAACGGCGTAAAGGTGCCCGTCGAGGTTCCCACCACGAGCGTATCCGCGGACACGGTGTACGGCCCGGACTGAACGCTCGTGATGTAGCTACCCTGCAGCGTGGCCGTGACGCCGTCGGCCATGGCTGCCTGCAACAGCGAACCGGCCAAGACGCCGGCAAGGAGCTTTCCAAAGCGATGTGTGGTGGTCATCATGGATGCGTTGCCTAGTTGGCTATGACGGAGCTCGAATGGGTGCGGTATCAAGCAGCAAGGACTTCGAGCGGCGCGCGAAACGCGGCTCCTGCCGGTACTCGACGAGGGAATGTCTGTCTCTCGTCCAGAGCGGGGCCTTACTATCCGACCGACGCACGAATCGCGCTACTGGATTTTCTCTAGTGCTTGCGGTTTCGGCCGCCCCGTGGCTGGAACCTAAGACGCCCGTCGGGCCCGATCACTTGGGATTGCCAATTTCGGCTCACACCGCGCCTGGCGGGGCCCTCGACACGCACTGCGAGCCTGACAGTATCGTCATGGTCGGCGCTGCGCCCGGGTTCGACTTGCTGCGCGTCGCGCACGCGGCCGCGCCAC
>JAKFYL010000265.1 GCA_021730845.1 Planctomycetota bacterium
CGCCAGCCCAGATTACAACTTCGTAACTTTTCTCCTCTTGGCCAGCCGAATTGCGTGAGACTTCGGCCAAAAAAAAATGGCCGCGGCCCCCCCCAGCCGGCGCAGCCGCCGCCCCGCGGCGGTCCGGCTAGAAGCAACACGCAATGACATAACTATATACTGCATAACAACTTACATCGATCAATGCGGTTCATCCGCGTTTACCAACCCACGTACTCCCCGGCTTTCTCGAACTCATGGTGGCTCGCAAAAAGTTCAACGGGGGGCTTTCAACGGCCCCTCGGGCGCGTCATGCTCTGCGCGCTACTGTCCCCATCCCTTCTCTATGTGTCTCTACTTGGAGTGCAATTGCGCATGAATGTTTTCGTGTTAGGCGCCCTCGCGCTGACCACGGTCGGCGGGACCGGCTATGCCGGCTCGGGGACCGAAACGTGGCTGACCTTCGACAAGCAACTTGAGTCGCTTGCGAACGTATCGGCTCCGTCACAAGACTCCGGCCTTCAGTTTGGGGCGTGGGCCCGGGCCAGCTACTCAACGTCCTCGGACATCACTGTCGGAGGCAACGACTTGGGTGGTTTCTCCATCGACAATCTCCGCCTGAACGTCAACGGTACCCGTGGTACCTGGGCGTTCTTCGCATCGATCGAAGGGTCGGATGACCCCGGTGCAGGCTATTTCGGGAACACCGGCGTGGGTGAGGACCTGACGGTCCTTGACGCGATGGTGTCCACCAATGTGACCGATCAAATCAAGTTCACCGCCGGCCAGATGCGCCACCCGTTCCTGGGTTCCGCTCTGATCGACGAGAACCACCTGCTGTTCCTGGACCGCACCATCAACGGTGAGTCTTGGGACGGACGTGACCAAGGCATCATTTTCTCCGGATCCTACGACCAGCTCGGCTGGTGGATCTCGGGCATGAACGGCGCGGACAACACGGGTGACGAGTACTCCTTCACCGGCCGCGTGGCGTACAACGCCCTGGGCACCGGTGCTGGCCAATCGCACGAAGGTGCTTATGGCGCGGGAGCCGAATCGAATCTGACCATCGCTGGCGCTATCAGCGATGACGGCAGCTTCGACAACGGCCAAGCTTTCGCCATCGAAGCGGCCTTCACCCAGTCCGCCCTCAGCGGAGCCTTCGAAATGGTCGACTACGACGATGACATCGGGGACGCGACTCCCTGGTCCGCCACCGTCGGCTACATGTTCCAACCGGACGTGTGGGAAGCCGCCATTCGCTACGAAGACTTCGATGACACCGCTGACAGCAACATGATCACGTTGGGTGTGAACCGCTACATCGACGGTCACAACGCCAAGTGGGGTGTCAACTACTCCACGATCGACAGCGACGCAGGCGACGCTGACGTCATTGCCGCTGGCATGACGGTCGGGATCTAGTCGAAAGCAACAAAACGTCCACTCGACTTGCCAGCCGCGCGCGTCGCGGGTGAAGCCAAGTCAGGATCGTTCTCACAGGGGCCCCGCGCGCGTCGCGGGGCCTCTCCCTTTTCTGTCGGCTGTGTCCAGGCCGCTCCTGGCCGAACCCAAGTGAGAGTCAAGGGACGTGCGCGTGTAGCATTCCGTACAAGACCGCGCTGTACCCAGGGACGAGATGGGGCGCTAGCGACTCCATCCGGCAGGTGTCCGGGGGCCCAAAAAGAGCGCACGCGATGATGCCGAAGCTTCGACCGCAATCCTCCGCTCGCATGCCGCTCGACGGGCTAGCTATGTGGGCCATGGCCGCGTGCGCCACGGTCGAGGCCGGCCAGACCCCGTTCGAGCCCAACATCGCTCCGCAAGAGACCCCCACGATTCCCTCCGACCCCATGTCCACTCCCAAAGACGCCGCGCACTCCGGCAACCGGCTGATCCATTCCACCAGCCCTTACTTGCTGCAACACGCCCACAACCCGGTCGATTGGTATCCCTGGGGCGAAGAGGCGCTGGCACGCGCGCGCGCGGAGAACAAACCTATCTTTCTCTCCGTGGGCTACTCGGCCTGCCACTGGTGCCACGTGATGGAGCGCGAGAGTTTCGAGAACGAGAAGATCGCCGCGCTGATGAACCAGTGGTTCGTGAACATCAAGGTCGATCGCGAGGAACGGCCGGACATCGACGAGATCTACATGAAGTCCGTCCAAGCCATGACCGGCAGGGGCGGATGGCCCATGAGCGTGTTCCTGACGCCCGATTTGGAACCGTTCTTCGGCGGGACCTACTTTCCCCCCGTGCGCCGGCATGGTCAGCCGAGCTTTCCCGAATTACTTGAGAGTCTTGCTCGCGCCTGGCGCGACGATCCCGCGCAAGTCGCCAAGCGCGCCAAGCAGGCCGCCGATTACCTGCGCAAGGAAGCCCAGGCCCAAACCACGGGCGAGATCCGCGAAGACGTGCTCGATCTGTCCTTGGCCGCCTTGGAACACACGTACGATCCGCGCTGGGGAGGCTTTGGCGACGCGCCCAAGTTCCCGCATGCGCTAGACATTCGGGCCCTCATGCGCCATGCACGGCGCAAGCACGACGCACAAGCCGCCGAGCACGCGCACCACACGCTGCGGCGCATGGCCGCGGGTGGAATCTACGACCAACTCGGCGGCGGGTTCCACCGCTACAGCACCGACGAAAAGTGGTTGATCCCCCACTTCGAGAAGATGCTGTACGACAACGCGCTGCTCGTGCCGGCCTATCTCGAAGCGTTCCAGATGACCAAGGAGCCCGGTTTCGCCGCCATCGCGCGCGGCTCTTGCGACTGGGCCTTGCGCGAGACGGTCACCGCGCAAGGCGCCTTCGCCAGCGCCCAAGACGCGGATTCCGAAGGCGAAGAGGGCAAGTTCTTCGCCTGGACCCCCAGCG
>JAKFYL010000367.1 GCA_021730845.1 Planctomycetota bacterium
GGTCCGCTTGGGCGGCTTCGAGCTCGATCTGCGACTTGGAGACTTCGCCTTCCTTGTCGGTGACTTGGACTTCGAGTTCTGCCTTCTCGAATTCCACGAGCACGTCTCCGATGGCCACGGACTTGCCTTCGTCCACGAGCCACTGGATCGTGCCTTGGCGCTGGAACTTGGGCTTGATCAGCAAGGAATTGCGGGCCTTCAGGAAACCGCTCTTGGCCACCACGATGCGCAGCAGGTCCTTCTTGGCCATGGCCGTGGCGTCGGCCTGTACCGCGCGCGATCCGCTCGGCCCCGGAGATTTCCAGCGCATCCAGCCCCAGCCCAGACCCGCGACGCTCAACACGGCTATTGCGATGGCTTTCATTCGACAAACATGCCTCTTGCATCGATGAACAAAATGCCCAGGTCGCGAAGCAACCCGAGGCGCGCGAGTTCATAGGCGACTTGCTCGCCCACCAAACTGTTTTGGGCCTCGAGCAACGCTTGCTGGGCCTCGACCACGTCGCGGTTGGGCAAATCGCCGCGCTCGAACTGCAACTGCGCGACACGCACGTTGCGCTCCTGATCTTCGATGAGCTGGCGCTGGATTTCTAGACTCTCCCGGCGCCGATCGAGCTCGCGAAAGGTGCTGCGGACTTCCAAAACCAGTGTCTGCTTGAACTCTTCCGTCGTACGCCGTTGTCGATCACGGGCGATTTCGGCCGCGCGCCAGGCGTTGCGCTGTACGACTCGGTCGATGGGGATATCCAGGCTCAGACCCGCATTCCAGGAGTCGTCATCTAGGCTCTGCCCGTACAGGCTCGGGTCCCCGTTCGCGGTCAAGTCGTAGCCAAGCGTGAGATCGAGCGCCGGCAGCATGCCGTCGCGCGCGATCACGACGGCTCGATCTGCGTCCTCGAGCTGTTCCTGGCGCGAGCGCCAGTCCAGACGGTTCTTCAACGCCACGTCCACCGCGGAAGCCACATTCCAGCTCACAGGCACGAAAGGCGGGGACTGATCCATGACGTCGAGCGCCTGACCCTCTTCGAGTCCCAAGAAGATCCGAAACTGGTCCAAGTCGAGCTGCAAGGCTTGCTCGGCTTCGATCAAGTCGTTGCGCGAGGACAGCTCGCTGCGGCGAGCGCGCAATACGTCTAGTTCGCTCTTGCGCCCCACGGAATACAGGGCCTCGGCTTGCTTGCGGCCGAATTCCAGCCCCTCCAGGTTGCGATATTGATTGCCCAATGCCTGCTTTTGCTGCACCAGCCCATAGAAGCGCGAAGCCACACTGATGGCGAAGTCTTCTCGGAATTGCTCGAAGGCGCGGATCTCGTAGACCAGCGTGCGCTCGGCTTGAGTGAGCGCTTCACGCGCGATCGACTTGCCGGCTCCGCGCAGCAGCGGTTGGGTGTATTGCAAGGACAGACTCGAGTCGAACTGGTTCTCGATCGAGCTGCTGCCGAAGACGGAATTCTCCACCGCGCCGTACCCACCGGTTGCGTCCACCGACACGCTTCCGCCCCACGGCAAATCCTGGTCAATGCCGGCGCTGGCGCTCCAATCGGGCTGATTGGAATCGGCGGACGAGCTGGAGAGCGCTGCGTTCACGGACGAACTCCAAATGGGCGCAAGAGCGTGGCGCGAACCCACCAAGGAGAGGGCCGCCAAGTACAGCGACTCCTTCTCGTTCAAGTATTCGCGGTTGGTTTCGAAGGCTTGGGCCAAGGCGGCCGGCAGGTCCAGTTTCAAAGCCCCGTCCAAAGCTGCGGCCAGGGGGCTGGGCACAATCGAGCCCGCGGCCATGTCCGTGGGCGCATCTTGGCTGGGACGCAAGACCTCGCTGGCCCGCGATGCTTCGAAGTTGGATTGGGCCGGCGCGAGTACTCGCCAGGCGTCTTGGTCAGCAAGATCGAGCTGATTCTGACTCGCGCAGGCCGCGAGCAAGAACGGCAGGCCGAGTCGGGACGAGCGAGAGGCTCGCTGCAGCGAGGATTCGAGGCGGGGCAAGGATCGCACCAGGGCGGGGTAGCTGACGGATCGAGGGGGGCGGAAGCGGGCGGTCTAGTCGCCATCCAACCCATTGGACGATGAAACAACCCCGCCCATGCACACCCAACTACGACAAGATTGTAAAAAAAGTTGGGCCCCCCACCGGCAGTACAGCGGGAGGCCCAATACCGATCCAGCGGATGAGCCCGGGGCTCAGGCGCCGAAGATTCCGGTCTTCTTGGTCTTGCGCAGTTCCTTTTCCTCGGCCCACACGGTCTCGCCGGTCTCGATGTTGACCATTTCCATGATGAACGTGTAGTAGACGTCGTCCTTCTTGGACATACCGTCCTCCAAGTTGCGACGCTTGGACTTCTCGATCGAACGCAGCGTTCCAAGCAGCACCATGTCAGCGCCGACTTGCTTGCCGAACTGCTTGGCTTGAGCCGGGTCGACCCGGCCCGAGCCTTGCATGAAGCGCACTTGTTGTTCCAAGTCCGACTGACCCTGTTCCGTCGCGGCTAGGCGGAAGCGGCCGCCTTTGAGCAGCGACACGCGGATCTTGTCCATGATGCCCGAGGTGTCGATGTGCTCGCTCGTGCGGTTGTTGATGCCGGCGCTGTAGACGATGATGCGCTTGTCCTCGCCGGACTTTTCGTAGTACGCGAGCTGCGGCGCCGCGTTCAGCGAGTCCACCATCGATCCGGCTAGGGTCTGCAAATCCGTCGAACCGTAATCCAGCGTCAGGGTTTCCACCTTGTCGGGGTCGTCGTAGCGCGTCGAGCTGCACGCGGAACCCATCAAGCAGGTGATCAATGCCAAAGTCAGGTGTGTTTTCATCATGATTCGTAGTCGGGGGGAGTAGTGGAATGTTTGGTCAG
>JAKFYL010000304.1 GCA_021730845.1 Planctomycetota bacterium
AGGCCTATGTTGTCCCCTCCGGTGCTGGAACCGGTTTTCTCTTGCGAGACGACGTCCATCAAATCCTCGAACGTATCCAAACTTGGCGTGAGGTAGCCCATGCGCGAAGGGTAGATGTGAGTCACTGTGCTGCCGACCTTGACGATCGGACGAATTTGCACCTGCAAGATCCACTCGTCTTGCACCGCGGTGGAATTGTCCCAACTGAAAGAGAACGGATCCAGGTCCGATCCGGTAGCTGGAACCGGGACGTCCAAAACCGCAAGCCCGCCGTTGTTGTTGAAAACGATCGGTTCCTGGCCAATGGCTGAATGTACTCCATTCGGTTGGCTCCAGCCTTCGAGCCGTACGTGAGTGGGCCGAGTGAACCCAGACGGCCAGGTATTCGGCAAGCTCAGCGCCAAGCCATTCACCTGGCAACGCAATCCGCCGGCAATTGGAGTATTGGTTGGATTACCACCATTCCCGGAATCTAGCGCCTTCTTGGGCTCGAAAGCCGATAGGAACGTGTGCGAAGCACCATTTGCGGACTGGAACCCGACGATGTCGCGGTCGCCGTCTTGGTCCAGATCGAACACGTGCACGAAATCGACTTTGGCGGACGGACGCGCTGGCCCTTGCACGAACGACACCTTGGAATTGAGAGCACCGTGCTCCGTGAACAAAGCTCCGGTATTCGTTCGCTCCAGCAATCTCGCTTCCGACGCCTCGGCACTGGGCAAGAGCAACTCCTCGAATCCGTCGTTGTTGTAATCACCCGCAACCATGCAGTGGCCCTTGAAAGTCCCCAGATCAAGCGGAGCGCCCGCCAGGCCGGCGTTGAAGCCGAGCAACTGGAATTTCTGCAAGATCGGCTGCCAGTAGTAAATGCACAACAAGTCGCCCTGTTCGGGTGGCACGTTGTCGCCGGACATCCCGCGCGAAACCGCGACCGAGCGCGCAGCCGGGGCCGGAACCGAGTACCCCCAACCGAAATCGAAGTAGGCCAGTGCAACCCCTTGCGTGGTGCCGATCAGCACATCCGACTCGCGCACTTGAGCGATTTCAAGCTGTCCGGCTGCGTCTTGGTTGTAGTTCAGGAACAAGAGATCCTTCAGATTCGGCAATGCGACCAGGGGTACGCTGGCGTCAGGAATGAAATCGGCCCCGAGTTGGCCCGTGGGCAGGGTCCAGGAACCAACCAAGATTTCGGTGCCCGCTTCGTTGAGGCCGTAGGTGTAGTAGGTGCTGCCATGCAGCGCCGTCCAAATGCGCTGCACGCCCGACCATCCGCCGGTCGCGCAAGTGTGGCTTACCGCAAAGTCCCACGAGCCATTTTCGATGGAATGCAGTTGCAGACCTTCCGAAGAAACGGTCAGAACACCATCTCGCCCGCCGCCCGCGCCACCCGGCAGCAGGGCAATGTCGCGCGTCCCAGCTTGAAACTGCTTGCCCATGTTGAATCGGGCGAAATCGTGCAAGAAGATGGCGCCCTTGCCGTTGCCCTCCAGCAGAGTGCGCAAGAGGACTGCGTCCATGTCGTGGTTCGTGCCGAATTTCCCGCTGACGAGTTTGTCGAAACTCGACACGATCATGAGCGGATCGGCAATCCAGCGTGCGGAGTGCGCACGTTCGGTTGCGACCGGGGCGGGATCCGAGGCCCAAGCGAAACTGCCGGCCAGGGCTGTGGGGAGTAATAGCAATGCTTTGCGCACGGATCTGTTCATGGTGGTCGTTCGAGGTTTCATCGTGAGTTGAGGTGGAGCCGGAGCCTTGGATGCGCGGGACGCCTCCACTTGGGGCCGTTTCGCGCCGCCTGCGAACTAGCCTCCCCGGTTGACGGGCCTTAAGTTTCGCCGATCCGACTTTTTTTGGTTGCGCCAGCGGATTTCTCATGGGGAGGCATTTTCCCAGAGGGAAGGCCGTGGCCGCCCGGAGCCTTCAAGCTAGTTCGAAGAGCTCTTCCAGCAACACCCCGATAGCGTCCGACCCGCAGGGGCCGATCACGCGGTCGGCCAGGGCCATGGCTTCGGCCATCGAGTCTTGCATGGCCACGGCCAGGCCCGCCGCTTCGAACATGGGCACATCGTTGCTGGCGTCCCCCACCGCCACCACCCGTCGGGGGTCGATCCCATACTCTTCCTTTAGGACTCGCACGCCCTCGCCCTTGCCGCGGCAGGGCGGGTGCACGTCGCACACCAGCAGACGGCTTTCACGATGGTGCGCCAGCACGTTGAGCGGAAAGTGCGTCAGGTAGCTGGGTTGCGCCAGGTGTGCAGCCACTTCGGCGGCGAAAGCGCCCGAGTCTGGATGCCTGTCCGAAAACAAAGTCACGCGCAACGCGCGATGGCCGAGCAGCTGGTGCTGATCGACGAAGCGCACCCCGGTCATGTCCTTGAGCGCAAGTCGATCGACTTCCTTGATCGGTTCGCTGGCGTACTTGACGCCGGCACACATGGTCACGCACATGTAGCCGCGCTCGCGCCCAAAGGCCACGGCGCGCCCCAAAGTACGTTCCGAAAGGATGCGCTCTTCCAGGAAGCGTTGTTCCCGGCCGCAATACAGCCCAGCGCCGTTGTACACGATGGCGGGACCAGGATGGATCCTTGGGCCGAGCTGCGCGAGCACCGGCTGGGTTGCCAGTTCGGAGCGCCCCGTGGCGATCATCACCCGCGCGCCGCTTTGGGTCGCGCGCTCTAGGGCCGACTTGGTGCGGGGATGGATTTGGTCGCGCTCGTCGACCAGGGTCCCGTCCAGATCGAGAAGCACGGCATCGAAAGCGCGCGGCATGGGGCTCAGGAGCCTACGGGCCGGGCGCCCAAGGTCAACGCTCGCGCGCCGCCAACCAGCGCCTGGCCCCGTG
>JAKFYL010000221.1 GCA_021730845.1 Planctomycetota bacterium
AGCACCTGGCGCTCGACGACCAGGCGCAAGCCCTCGTTCATCATTCGGACCGATGGATGCCGGCGGCCTTGGCTGTCGCGGCGGTCGGGGAAGATCAGGGCGAGTTCGCCGCTGCGCATGCGCCGCACGGCCATGCCGTAGACCATCACGTGGCGGCTGATCTGGACCGAAGCGAAGCCGAGCAGGCCCTGCTCCTGATCGAAGGGTGGCGCGGGGGCGAACGAGTGCAGGCGGATGCGGGAGGGCCTAGCCATGCTGCACCTCCGAAGCCGCTTCGACCCTGTGCCATACCAGAGTTTCCCGCGCCGGCAACGGCTCGTGGCAGCGCACACAGACCCAGTACAAGACGTGCTTGAGCGCCCAGAAGTCTCGCCCGCCACAACAGCGGCAAGGGGTCAAACGCTCATTCGTTTGATCAGGCTTTGCTAACGCCAGGCTTGGGCGCGGCGACAGCCGCGCCAGGAGTTCGGCCTTGCTGCCTTGTATTCGGTGGACGAGCTGAGTCGTGACCCTTGCAGCGGGCCGGTACCGCAACCGGTCGCCGACCACGATCAGTTCCACCCCAAGACTCTTCAGCTCTCCCAAGATCGCGTCAGCGGAACTCACGGCACTTCTCCCCAGTCGCCGTCGTCCTCGATCCCCGAAGCCCCACGGGTGTGCACTGTTCCGCCTGACAAGACAGAAAGCTCAGCGTCCCTAGCGTCCCATGCGTCCCAGGACCTGCCGGGATCGCTTAATTGGCCCGGATCCGCGGGACGCTCATGAGCCTTGGAGTCGTCCAGAGCGTCCCGAGTGTGTCCCGGCTCGTCGGGGTTCGTGGCCAGCTTCTGGCCAGTTTGGGACACTCGGGACGCTTGGGACGCTTGTCCGGCTCCCGTGTTCTGGAGTTTGATGAGGCGCTCACGATTACCTCCAGGTTTGCGGGAAAAGGTCACCTCGATCCCGATCCGACGAAGGTTGGGCGCGAGACGTCGCAGGGCCGCCGAAAGCAAGTGCGGCCGCTTTGGCCAGTCAGACCGGCCGCTCGCCCTTTCCTCATCTTCCCGCCGGCCTTCCAAGTCGGACAGCAGCGCCTGAGCCGTACCATCCCACTCAGGTCGTCCATCCATGTGCGCAATCAGTGCCGGGCCGATAGCTGAGGCTTCGATGGCGATCGAGTTAGAGTCATCTCGATTGCCCATCAGACAATCGAGGACGGTTCCTGGCGTCCAATCGAAAAACGGCTCGGCCGCGGTAGCCCATTTGGCGAAGTCGGCCATTCGTGGCTTGCGGTCCAGTCGTACGTGCGGGTGGTTGCGGATGGCAACCGAAACCGCGTCCAGAAGCGCGCCCAGAATGCGAGGCCTTGCTTCCTCGAAACGAGCTCGCAAGTCCTCCTCGTCCAATCGCCGATCGTCGGGGATCGCGGGCAACAAGAGCATGATGCTGCGGTCGATCAAGTCGGATCGAGTCGCCGTAGCGTCTATGCCGTTGAGTAACACCGGCCGCGTCGCGTCGAAGAGCGTTTCATCCCCGTCTGTGAAAAGGGTACGAGCACCGAATCCGCCGCCAGTAGCCAGCATGCAAACGGCGTCGGAAAGACTCGGGCTCACACCCGAGAGATTGTCGAAGGCGATCACCCAGCCGTTGGTCGCCGCGATCATCAAGTCGTGATCGTCTTTGGGGGGCCTACGCAGCGGCGCCATGTTGGGGTCGATCAACGCTCGGACGATGCGACACAGCCAGGTCTTGGCCGAACCCTGTTCGCCGTTGACGACTAAGACCGGGTACGGGCCGGTCGGCCTGAAGTAGGCGACTAGGCAGGAAGCGAAGAGCACCCAGCTCGACTCATCTGGGATGTTCACCAGATCTCGAAGCTCAAGCATCGAGCCACCACGCAAAGGAACGGGCAGCGCCCGCATCCCACCCTTGCGTATGAAGCGAACTGGCACATCCTTGCCGGGCACGACTCGCCAGCCGCCGTTGTCAATTCGGACTGCGCGCCATCCTTCATCGCCTAGGTCGAGCCAAATGGCGTCTCCATCCTCGGCCAAACGAAGCGCAACTGAGTGTTCAGGGCCTTTGAAGATCGCCAGTCCAGCAAGGGCACTTAACGCGTCCTGCACAGCCTGGTTGCCCGGTACCTTTCCGAACTGTTCTAGGAACCGCCCAACAAGCCAATGGCGGAACGCTTTTGAATTGACCTTCCAATTTCTCCTTCGATCGCCTTCCACAATGGTTGCGAAGGCGTCGGCATCGTGGCCGCCAGGGGTGTGAAACAACTGCACGCCTTCGCCGCGGGCAAGCGATATGAGAAGGTCTGCCTGAGAAACAGTAGGAGCTTCAGCGTCCCATGCGTCCCGATCGCCGCGAGTCGGAGTACTATCCGCGGTTGAAGCCAGGGCAAGCAACTCGTTAGCGTCGTGCCCCGCGGCCAAGTAGTCGTCCAGCCCAACCTTCGCCCCATCAGGGCCGGACGGGAGGTGAATCACTCGTACGTTTGCGCGCCGCGACTCTAGGAACTTCTGGAGGCGATCAAGTGCCGCTCGAACAGGCTTCTTCGTCGCCGCGTCCGAATCGAACGCAATGAAAACTTCTCGATTTTCGAGTGTGATTAATTCCCAGTCGGCTAGAGCCGTCTTTCCGCGTTGGGCGTTGGTTCCGCGCCAGTTCCATACACCAAGAAGCGCGATCGTGCAGAGTCCCACGGAGACGCCGGCGTCTGCTTTGCGCGCGCCTTCTGTGATGTACAAGGCGCGCTTGGGGTCGGCGAGCCACCGTCGCGCGCGGGGCGGAACGTCGAGCACCATGCGAGATCCCGTGGGAGTCTCGTACTTGACCGCTTTACCCTTGGCAT
>JAKFYL010000191.1 GCA_021730845.1 Planctomycetota bacterium
GGTCGAGGCGGCAGGCGGTCAGCCGGTGCTCGTGGGGGCCAAGGAAGCCTCTAGGCGCGTCGAGTGGAGCGAACTCACGGCCGCCGACCCGGATGTGATCGTGCTCGCTGCGTGCTCGATGAACATCGAGCGCACGCAGCGCGAGCTACCCGCGCTCGAAGCGCGTTCCGAGTGGTCGAGCTTGCGCGCGGTGAAGTCCGGCCGAGTGCTCGTGATGGACGGCGAGAAGCACTTTTCTACACCGGGTCCGGGTCTAGCCGACGGCGCAGAGGAGCTAGCGCGCTGGCTGCGCGCGCGTTGATTCGATCACGGTCGGGGGCCAAGCCCACACGGTTGCAGCGCCGATTCATGCGGTTGGCTGCCTAGGCACATTCGTGATCCATAAGTCGGCGAGTGCGGTACGCTTTGCGCGCACAGCAACTCTGGAGAGCCAAGGAGAATAGCACGATGCAGGAACGGGGATTGTCGCGCCGGGAATTCGTCGGTGGAGCAGCTGCAGGCGTGGCCCTGGGCGCGGGCTTGCTTTCTGGGGCGTGCGCAGCGGCCAAGAAGGCGACCCCAGCGGCGAGTCGCAAGCAGCGCGGCCCGAACGAACGCGTGGTGCTCGGGGTCATCGGCTGCGGCGGCATGGGGGCGTCGAACATGCGCAGCTTGATGGCATTCGACGACATCGAGGTCGCCGCCTTGTGCGACGTCGACGACAACCGCGTGCCCAAGGACTACGCAGACGTCGAGACCAAGTACGGCAGGCCGCCCCAGGTCTACAAGGATTACCGCCGCATGCTCGAACGGCGCGACATCGACGCAGTCATCGTTGGCACGCCCGATCACTGGCACGCGCTGAACCTCATCCATGCCGTGGAGGCAGGCAAAGACGCGTACTGCGAGAAACCGGTCAGCCACAACATCGCCGAGGCGCGTTCGATGGTGGCCGCCGCGCGCCACCACAAGCGCATCGTGCAGGTCGGCACCTGGCAACGCAGCACGCGTGAATTCACGGATGCCATCGCCTACGTGCGTTCGGGCAAGCTCGGCCGGATCACGCAGTGCCGCGCCTGGATCGCTGACACGACGCGCATCGGAAAGGGCAAAGTCGAAGCCGTGCCGCCCAGCCTCGATTACGACTTTTGGGTGGGACCGGCCAAGATGACGCCCTACCAGTCCAACAAGGTCCATTGGAACTGGCGCTGGTTGATGAACTTCGGTGGCGGGCTGAGCACGGACTGGGGCGTGCACATGATGGACATCGCCATGCTCGGCATGAGCGCGGGCCAGGACCTGGTCATGCCGGTGGAAATCTCGGCCTACGGCGGCCGCTATGCGTTCGTGGACGACGACCGCGATGCGCCCGACGTGACAGAAGCCCTGCTGCGCTTCAAGGATCCCAATTTCATCCTGCACTGGTCGGTGTTGCGCGACCATCCGGGCAAGCCTGGCCACGGGACCGAATTCATCTCGGTCGACGGCCGGACGTTGCGCGTGTGGCGCGGAGGTTGGACCCTGCTCGACCCCGAGGGCAAGGAACTGCCCAAGGAGCAAGCCGAAGCCGCGCCTACGGACCACTGGCGCAATTTCGTAGATTGCGTCAAGAGCCGCCAGAAGCCGCGCGCCGACCTGGCTTCCGTCGCTCAGACCACCATCGTCTGCCACCTCGTCAACGCGGCGCTCGAATCGGGCCAGGTCGTGCGCTGGAACAAGGCTGCGATGGAGATTGACGGCAAGACAGGCAAGGACACACTCGCCTACTCGCGGCCGTACCGCAAACCCTGGAAGCTGCCCGTCTACAGCTAGCCAAGTTCTTCACGAAGTTCCGAGCACGAGGTTGCTTGGTAGCGCGATAGCTTCGCGCAGCGCCAAGGTCGTGCCCGATCCAGCTTCACGGACAGACTCGAATCTCCAGCCCTGCAGAGAGCCCCGCTTTGAGGGCATCTCCGGGGTCGTGGAGCCAGGTCTGTGCATGGATGACCGAGCCAGCCGTCAGGAATCCGCCGATGTGAGGATGGGCAAGCATGTCGACCAGCATGTAGGTGAAGCCGCCCGTGCAGGCGCCGGAACCCGCGCAGTCCTTGGCAACGAGTCGATACAGGGCGGCTCGACACACAAAGTGCCGCCTTGGAAAGGCTCGTCGCTGGTGCCCGAAAGGCCGAAAAAAGAGCTCACCGATACCCTCACGTTCATTGGGGCAAACGAGTACGAGCAGGCCTTACGGACGTTCCGGGTGATCACCCCTTGCCTCGCTCGCACTATACCCAGAGAGCGCTGGCGTAACACAGCAACTCCGCCCCGAGCGAGGAGCCGCACCTGCTGGTGTCGAAATCTCCGCCAAGGGGATACGCGTCAAGTTCCGTGAAACGGGTCGTCGCACGTGCGTAACCAGCCCCACAGCCTTGTCATTGCATTGCTTGCAGGGGTCATCCTGCACGCTGCGCGTCAGTGGGACGGCTGGACGGCCTGCCGGATGACGGGGCAGGTTCGGTGATCGGAACCAAGCGCTGTACGATGCTCCCGCCCCTGCTCAACGCTAGGGCGCCTGGTTCCTTCGACCACGGCCAATGCGACACATGTTGGGTTGAATCGCAGGCATTCAGTTCACGCGAGCCGCAGGAATCTGAAGCTCCCTAGCAGATGGGATGAGAAGGCCGTCCTCCGTATGGGAAACCAGAATAGGCTTCCCATACGGAGGACGGCCTTCTCATCCCATCTGCTAGGTTGGCTCGCGCAATCTCGAGCAGTTCGCGACCTTGATCGCTTGGGCTGCTAGAAGGCCGCGAACAAGACCGACGTGAAGGTTGTGATTGGAGCGGCCTCGCGGAACTCTTC
>JAKFYL010000428.1 GCA_021730845.1 Planctomycetota bacterium
CACGAACTCGAACAAGAACTCGGCAAGAAGACCGTTCCCAGCGTGCGCATCGGCGATACCGTCGAAGTCCACTACCTGATCAAGGAAGGTGAAAAAGAGCGCGTGCAGCTGTTCATCGGCACGGTCATCGCCATGCAAGGCCGCGGCATCCGCCGCTCCGTGACGGTACGGCGCATCGTGCAGGGCGAAGGCGTGGAGCGCACGTTCCCGCTGCACAACCCGCGCGTGAAGGACATCGTGTCGACCCGCCGCGGGGAGGCACGCCGCTCGAAACTGTTCTTCCTGCGCGACCGCATCGGCAAGCGCACCAAGCTCAAGGAAGTCCTGGAGGACAACAGCTTGGAGCAGCCCGTGGAAGCCGCCGTGGCGACCAAGGGGGCTGGCGCGCCGTCGCCCAAGGCCCAATCCAAAGCCAAGGTCGGCGTCTAGACCGCGCCACTTGCGCTAGGGACTCGTTTCTTGCGCGGGCGCAGGTGACGGGCAAGCTCCCCCCACTTCCCCAGTTCGCCCGCCAGAGTCGCCTGCACGCTGGATGACCGCCCAATTCCATGATCGAGAACGCCGGTAGAAAAGTCATCTTCGTCGCGGTCCTACTCGTGGCCGCGCTGCTCCTGCTCGTGTTGCCCGACCGCCCCATCCCGCTGGGGTTGGACCTGGCCGGTGGCACGCGCCTGGTCTACAGCCTGGATATCGAAGAAGGGCGCCGCAGCGGCGCCATCTCCGCCCAGGAGACCGACGACGAGATCATGGGCGAGCAGATCTCCATCATCGAGCAGCGCGTCAATCCCACCGGCGTCAAGGAGCCGATCATCCGGCGCATCGGGCAGAACCGCATCGAGATCAGCTTGCCCGACTCGACGGAAGCGCGCACGGCCAGCGCGGCTCGCCCGCTTGCCAAGCCGGTCGACGCCTCAGGCAACGCATCCATCGAACTGGTCGGCACCCCAGCGGAGTTGGCCGCGTTTCCCAGCGGCGGCGGCATAGTGCAGATCGGCGGCGAGTACCTGCGCTATCGCGAACGAGCCGGAAACCAGCTGCAACAAATCACGCGCGGCGAGCAAGGCACGCCCCTGACCGCGCACGAGGTCGGGGCATCGGTGGTGTTGATTAGCGACGACGCGATCAAGAATGCCATCGAAAACCTGGGCGACCTGCGTTTCATGGGCGTGGCGCGCCCGACCGATTTTTCTACTCTCGGTACCGACCAAACCAAGGAGCGCACCAAACTCGACACGTGGCTAGCGTCGCCGGCCAACGCAGACCTGCCGATTGCGGTGTTCAACGCGCTGCCCACCGAACAGGGCGGCCCAGTCAAAGGTCTGGCGTGGATGCCCATGCGCCAGAGCGAGCTGGAATTGCGCATGCCGCTGAAGGACCGCCAGCTCCTGCCGCTGCTGGTGCCCAGCGGGAACGAAGTCTTCACCGGAGCCAGCCTGGCCACCGTCGGCAAGAGCCAAGATCGCACCGGTTTCCCTGCGGTTTCCTTCCAAATGCGCGAGGAATTCGCCACCAGCTTCGGCGACTACACCAAGAAGTTCGAGGGGGAACGGCTGGCCATCGCGCTGAACGGCGAAATCGTCACGGCTCCCCAACTCAGCGAGGCCTTGTACGGGTCTTCGATCATCGAGGGCCGCTTCCAGGATCGCGAAGTCGATCAAATGGTGACCGTGTTGCGCTCGGGCTCGCTGCGCATCGCACCCAAACTGGTGAACGAAGAGCGCGTTGGCGCGTCGCTTGGGGACGAGAACATCCAGCGCAACATCTGGTGCGGCATCGTCGTCTTGGTGTTGATTTTCGGCTTCATGGCCGGCTACTACAGGCGCCTTGGGCTGTACGCCAACATGGCCCTGGCGGCGAACTTGCTCTTGCTCCTGGGCGCGATGAGCATCGTGCAAGCCACGTTGACCCTGCCAGGCATCGCCGGCATCGTGCTCACGATCGGCATGGCCGTCGACGCCAACATTCTGATCTTCGATCGCATCCGCGAAGAGGCGGACAAAGGCCTCAAGCCCATCCAGGCCGCCAAAGAGGGCTTCGGCCATGCGCTTTCGGCGATCGTGGACTCCAACGTCACGACCCTGCTCACTGCGTTGATCTTGTACAACGTCGGTACCGGTCCGATCCGCGGCTTCGCCGTCACGTTGTCCTTGGGCATTTTGACGTCGATGTTCGCCGCCTTGGTGATCACGCGTCTGTTCGTGCACTACCACCTGGCGCGCGGCGAGAAGAAGTTCCAGATGTCGCGCTGGCTGGCGGAAGCCAAGTACGGCTTCATGGAAAAACGCAAGCTGTACTTCGTCTTTTCGACGATCTTCTGTGTGGCCGGCCTGGTCCTGTTTTTCGTGCTGCCCGCCAAGCGCAAATTGGGCATCGATTTCCTGGGCGGATCCTCGGCCAAGGTCCGCACGGAGCAAGCCCTGGGCATCGACGAAATGCGCACGCGTGTTGGGCAGCTGCCCGGTGAGTTTGCGCAAGCCGAAGTTGTCAGCTTGCCGGCTTCGGAGGAAACCAGCGGCAAGTTCCGCGAGTTCCGCATCACGGCCAAGGGCAGCGGCGACCTGGAGCAAGTCGAGGGCGGCTCAGAAGGCAGCTTCGAACGGGTGCTGCGCTCCGGCTTGGTGGACTTGCTGCAAAAAGGCCCGATCGAAGCGGACATCGGCGCCGACGGCAGCCTTGTGGGCGCCGTGTATTTCGAGGCGGCTCACCCTGCTGAGGAGGTAAAGCAGGCTTTGGCCGGCACGGGCATCGAGGCTTTGGAAGTTCGACCACGAGACGAGTTCAACAAGATCTTCGAACTCTCCGGCAAGCTGGCGGCCGGCC
>JAKFYL010000128.1 GCA_021730845.1 Planctomycetota bacterium
GCCTGGTACCGTACCGCCGTACCGCCGTACCGCCGTACCGCCGTACCGCCGTACCGCCGTACCGCCGTACCGCCGTACCGCCGTACCGCCGTACCGCCGTACCGCCGTACCGACACGTACCGACACGTACCGCCGCCACGCCATACCGCCGCCACGCCATACCGCCGCCACGCCATACCGTCGCCACGCCATACCGTCGCCGAACCGACAACCGGTACCGTACCGCCCGCGCGCTGCTTATCCTAGCGTCGTTCCATCCCATGCCTGCTCCCCCCCAAGATGCGCGATCACGCGTGGCCAGGGTTGTGCGCTGCACGCCATGCGGCGCCGACGCGTTCGTGCTCGAACTCGATCCGGGCGAAGAGCTTGCGCCCGTGCGCGCCAGCCGATTCTTCATGCTGCGGCGTGAAGACGGCACTTCTCCGTTGGTTCCTCGGCCCTTCTCGCTCTATCGCCAGCAGCGGGGGAACCTAGAGTTCTTGATCAAGGCCATGGGGCGCGGCACGCGCGCCCTAGTCAGCGCGCCGGCTGGCTCAAAGGTGCGGTTGATCGGTCCGCTCGGCAACGGTTGGCCGACTATCGACGGCGATGGGCCGGACTGGGTGATGCTCGCCGGGGGGGTAGGCTCGGCGCCCTTTTGGATGGGGATCGAGCAAGCCCAGCAGGGGATGGATGGAAAGACGCCTGTCCGCAAGCAGCAAGTGCATTTGCTGTTTGGCGCGGCCAGTTCGGACCTGCTGTACGACTTCAAGGGGCTGGCTGGACTCGGTGTTTCGGCGCATGCGGCCACCATGGATGGCTCGCACGGCCATCGCGGGCATGTGCTGTCCCTGCTCGCCCAGTTGCAAGCCAGTGGCAAGGTGCCCGAGCGCGTGCGCCTCTTGGCCTGCGGCCCCGAACGCATGCTCGAGGCGACCGCGCATTTAGCGTTCGAGCGCGGCTGGGACGCCTGGTTGTCGATGGAGACCTGGATGGGCTGCGGCGTTGGCATTTGCAACGGTTGCCCCATTCCAACCAGGGCCGGTGGCCCGCGCGCAGGTTGGCCCAATGTGAAATGCTGTGTCGAAGGGCCGGTGTTCCATGTGCGCGAGGTCGACCTCGCGCGCCGAGTTGGCGCGCCGACGTAGCGCTGCGGCCTAGCGCGGGTTGGCCGGCGTGCGCTCCAAACGCGCCTTGACCGCGAGGGCCATTTCGCGCGGCGGTTCGAGCTGCAGCGCGCGTTCCAGGTACGGCCGCGCATCGTCGGCGTAGCCGTTGTCGGCCAGCAGTATGCCCAGCAGCGCATGCGCTTCGACGTCCGCCGGATCGATGCTGCAGCCTAGTTGCAACTCTTCGATGCCGCGCCGTGAATCTCCTTGCTTCAAGTACAGCTTGGCTAGCAGCACGTGCGCATGGGGCAATCGGGGATCCGACTTGAGTGCCTCTTGGAGCGTGCGCTCGCCTTGACGCATGTCGCCGCGCATCAACTCGACCATGCCGCGTTGCAGCAGCGCGCGCGATTGGGTCGGGTCGATCTGCAGGGCGCGCCTGATGCACTCTTCGGCTTGTGGGTCGATGCTGGTTTCGTTCGCTGCCAAGAGCGCCGTGGCGCGCCAAGCCAAGATCTCGGCGTCCATGGGCTGCAGTTCCAGAGCGCGCGCGAATTGATCGGCCGCTTCCAGCCAGCGTTTGCGCCGCATTTCGACTTGGCCCAGGTGGTACCAGCTCAACGGGTAGTTGGGCGCGAGTGTGGTCGCGCGCTCGAACGCCTGCGCGGCGTCATCGAGCCGGTTTTGCATCATGCGTACGATTCCAAGCCCGTTGTGGGGCAATTCGCTGTTTGGAAAGCGTCGGCCGGTTTCCTCGAAGATGAGCGCGGCGTCGTCGAACGTGCATTCGGTTGGATCGCTGATCGCGCACAACATGTAGAAGTTCCCGACGCCCACGTTGGCTTGCAGAGCATCCTGAGGAGTCCACAGCAGCGAGCGGTCGGGCGCTGCGCCGTCCGGTGGCTGGATCAAGTCCTGGGCCGTGGAAAAGTGCTCGAAAGCCGCCTGCAAGGCGGGTGCGTCCGCTTGCGTGCGCGCCTTTTCCAGCAGCACCCGGCCCATGTTCCATTGCGCGAACACGGAACGTGGCTGGGCCTCCACGCTGGCGCGAAACAGCGCTTCCTCGTTGCTCCAATTGGCAACCCGCCCCGGAATCTGCGAGCCCGCCAGTGCCGCCAGACCGACCAGGGCCAGGCTTCCCGCGATCGCTCGCTGCGGTGCCGCGAGCAGCCAGGCCGCGGCGAAAGCCACGCCAAAGCTGCCCATGTACAGAAATCGATCGCTCAGCGGAAAGCGGCCCATGGTGTGCAGGGGCATCCACAGGGGCACGCTGGCGAGCATGATCCACAGCCAGGCGGCCAGCAGCGGTCGCGCGCCGCGCCGAACGCACCACCAAAGTCCCGCGAGCCAAAGGGACAGCCATAGCACGGCACGCAGGATCGCCGTGCTGCCTTCCGGCAGCACGGGCTGGAATTCACGGAATGCGTTCCATTCCAAAGGCCACAGCAGCAGGCGCAGGTAGTTGCCCAGAAGTTCGACGCGCAAGCTCGCAGCTCGCGCTGACGTCAACCCGAAATCCGCGTTCACGCGATCAAGTCCCGCCCAGGGACTCCCGAACACGGCCACGCGCGCGACGTAATACGCGCCCAGCACAGCCAGCAGTGGCAGGTAGGCGCGCGCGAACGGCGCGAGACGCTCCCGCGCTAAGTTCCGTGAGCGTGGTGCGCTGCCTGCCACAGACGTGTCGCTTGCTCGCGCGCGACCC
>JAKFYL010000469.1 GCA_021730845.1 Planctomycetota bacterium
GCGCCGTGCAAGTGAATGGGCCGGAGACCTCGCAAGCCGCCGGCCCGAAGAGAGTTGCGCCTTCGTTTTCCCGGGTACCTGCGTGCTCGCATGATCCGCAGGCACCAACCGAAGGCGCAACCGCAACGATGCTAGCACTTGGAGACTGGGCTGCCAGGACAAATGCGGCTCATAGCTGGCGGCCTCGTCCAGCCATCGGGAGCATCCCATACTCTTCAAGTCCAAGCTCTCCGCCCCCCCCCGCAGCAGGTCCTTCATCGTCCACGAACGCGAAGAGCTTGGCTGTGAGCTTGGGATCCGTGGCCGAGCAGGCCCTGGGCGGCGCATTGCCGTGGAGGTCACCAACCTCCTCGGGGACAAGTAGATGAAGGCATTCAAGTCGTAGACTAATTGAATCGGCCGCCTCGATGAAATAGTACTGGCTCCTGGTCGTTCCGACTCCGCCCAGCAACACGAAGGCCCGGTCGCATTCATGTCACGCACGCGCGAAGAAGCCGGTAGACGACTCGACAACGCGGATGGTTGGAACTGATGGAACAGATCAAGCTCTTCGAAGAAATGCTCTATCCCGATCCACGGTCAGCCCTTTGGGAAATGGTCAGTGTCCAAACGGGTGAACGCAGAAAGATCACGATGGAAGACCATCACCGGCGCTTCTCGCGGGTCAAGCTCAATTCGAACGTTCCAGAACATGTCCGCAACGGAATCGCAATCGCAGCCAATCTCTACATCTACTCTTGGTTCGTCTACGCTTTCGGGCCGATGGCCGACCTGCAATGCCTCGCAACGCTTGAACTTGCACTTCGTCATCGCAATGGAACTGCTGCTAACGGCAAGAAGCCGCGATTTCGCGAGCTTTTGTCCAATGCAGTGAAGCAGGGCTGGCTGGTCGATGCTGAATTGCCGGTTGGATTGATCATGCCGGAGGCGTCCAAAGATGAGAACGGCCAGCCTGTCGATCCAACAGGCTCCGAGACGAATATCAACGATCCCCAACGTCGCACAAAAGAGCTGGCCAACAGCCTTCCAGACTGGCGCAATATCATCGCTCACGGACAGTTCATGCTGTTTCCCCCGGGCAACCGCTTGCTCGGGCTAGTCGTAGCGATCGTCAACCAACTATGGCCTAATCCCGAATCGGGCCCTCAAGGTGATAGGTAGTGAGGCGGCTTCGTGGCCGTTTTGCTCACGCCGACTCCCTCGGCCTTGCTCCCTTGCGCTCCCCGCCGCTCCCCAACTCTGCCTGCCCCCCTATCGCCGCCTCACACGCCTGGCGCAGGTCCTCGGCATCGAGCTGCACGTAGTGCTTGCTGGTCAGCTTGGGGTCCGAGTGCCCGAGCAGCCGCTGCGCCTGTACCAGGCCCACCCCCCTCCTGGCCAGCCTTGATCCGAACGTCGTGCGCAGCGCGTGCACGTCGAGCTTGCGTCCCTGCGCATCCTTGCGGTCGATCCCCGCCGCCTCCAGGATCCGATCGAATGCGCGCATGACGTTGTTCGTCGGCTCGCCCCAGGGCTTTCCGCGCGGCGACAGAAACACGCGCTCGTCGGGCCGCAGCGGCCGGCCCAGGACTCTGGCGTTGTTCGCGTGCAGATCCCGCAGTTCGTCGCACAGACCGGCGAGCAGCGGGATCTCCCTCGCACGCCCAGCCTTGGTGTGCTCGCTGCGCAGGTACAAGACGCCGCGCTCAAGATCCACGTCGGCCCAAGCGGCCTGCGTCAGCTCGCCCCACCTACACCCCGTTTCCAGCAGCGTGCGCCAAAGCGGGTGTTGCTCCACGCGCGGGCGCGTTCGAAGCGAGCCTTCGAAGGCCACGCGCCGGTCGTCGGCCCGCGCGGCTTCCAAGAAGCGCACAATCTCCAGGTCGGTGAGGGCGCGCCGGCGATAGCGCCTGGAAGCCTCGCGCTCGGGTAGGGGTGTCAGGCTCGCAATGGGGTTCACTGCGATCAGCCCCGCCCTGGCCGCCCAGTTCAGCATGGCCTTGAGCGTGGCCACGTCCAGGTTGGCCGTGCGCACGCTCAGGCCCTCCTGGACCCGGGCCGAACGCAGGCGCATCAGGTCGAAAGCCACCAGCTCGCGCACGCGCTTGGCCGGCATCGCCGACAGCACGCGCTCGAGCGTTGCCTGGACGTTCGTCACATGGCGCTCCGTGGCGCGCGAACGCAGGTCAGAGAGATAGAGCGTAGCCAGATCCGCCACTAGCCGCTCTTGGCCCAGTTCGCCGCGCATGCCGGCTAGCTCCATATCCCGAGCCCGCACCAGCAGGATGCGCTGTCGCTCGGCAACGCCTCGGTCGCTGGACAAAGCTTGGCGGTGGCGCTTTCCGTCAGGACCGCGCCAGTCGAGTACCCAGAGCTTGCCCGACTTGGCGAGGCGCCCGACGCTGAGCGCCCGGCCTTGGCGCTCCGTGATCATCGGCGGGGTCATCGGCGGCGCTCCGCGAGCAAACGGTCGATGGTGCCCCGCCGCCAGCGCAGCATCGTGCCAAGCCGGATGGGTTTGGGAACTTCGCCCAGGTGCACCAGCCGGCGCAGCGTGCGCGGGCTCACCTGGAGCAGGCCGCAGACGTCATCGGCGGTCAGGAGCGGGTCGGACTGACGTGCCACGCTCGAACGCTTGCTCGGGCGGCGCAGGGTGGCAAGGCCTGATAGCGAGGATCCGGGAAGCATGGTTTGCGCCTGGATCGCCAACCCCACGATCTCTTGCAGGACATCACTGAGTTTGCGCGCGCTGGGTCCCTCGCACGGGGACTCCAACTGTTGGGGGGGCCCCTGCGGGGTATCCCCGGGG
>JAKFYL010000291.1 GCA_021730845.1 Planctomycetota bacterium
ACCGAGCGTCGCTCGCGGCGCACATGCCTGCGCCGCGAGCGACGCTCGGTTGGGAGCGTTCCTTGGCGCTGTGGATGTATTGCACGGCGGTGTCTAGCAACAGCGGCACCTCGAAGGAGAGCGGCAGATCCCAGTCCATGGCCAGCCCCTCGGCGGCGGCTTCGGCCATGGAGCGCTCCAGTGGGTTTGGAAGGTCGAACCAGCTTTCCACGATCTCAAAGGTTTGCGGCGAAACATGGCGGCCGATCAGGAAGGTGTTGGCCAGGAACTGACCCACGCCGCGGGCTGCGTCGACTTGGCGTTCGATGGGCATGAATTCCAGCAGCTCGGGCAAGTTCTCTTTTGCAAGGTCGCCATGATCCGCGCCGCGGCGCAGCGCGCGATAGAAGCCAAGTCCTTCGTAGGTGCGCGATCTCGTGCGCGGCTCGAAGCTTTCGGCTGCGCGAAGAATTTCCGGCACATCGTGGTTTTGGCGCTTGCCAAGCAGGGTGCGCGCGATCTGCTTGGGCGCGCTGCCCGGATAGTGCGCTGCGACGCCGCGAACTTGGTTGGGTTCGCGCAAGATTCCAAGATTGCAGGCTCCGGCAAGCAGCGCCAGGCTTGCGAGCGCGATTCCGGCGGGCTTGCCGAGTCGAGCGGGCGAGAGTGTCAGCCGGCGTGCGGCCAAGGCAATGAGCAGGCTGGCGAACAGGTAATGCGTGTTGAGGTAGCGGTAGCCTGCGTGAGCGAGTTCCGGTGCCTGGCCTCCCATGACCAAGTTGGAGCGCGCATACGCGATGGAGGTCAGCGGCAAGTACCAGATCAAGGGCACGCACAGGAGCGCTTCCAAGGAGCGAGCCGTGGGGCCTTCGGCGCGCAGCGCAAGAGCCCCGCGTGTCAGGACTCCGCGCGCAAGAGCCCACGTGTCCGCGATGGCGCGCGGGGCCGTCACTAGCCAAGCGGCGACGAACAGGCACAGGAACAACCCGTCGGCGAAATGTCCGGATATCGGTCCCCAATCCTTGTAGGTGGACGCTACTGTCAGATGATCCACATAGAAGTCATTCAGGCGCGACAGAAACGCGCCCTTGGGCTGACCAGGCCCCTGACCTTGGAATTTGGCGGCCAAGAAGCCCAAAGCGCGCCCTTCGGAGGTCACGTTGAGCACGATCAAGGGGCCGATGCCCAGCAAGAAGCCACCGCCTGCGGCTGGGATGTCGGCCAGAAAGCGACGCCAGCCGCGCAGCCCCAAGTGCAGCAGCCCGAGCATGGCCACGGTCGTGATGGCGCCCAAGAAAATGAACACCGCCAGTCCAGCACAGTATCCGAGCCAAAATAAGGCAGGCCGGTGACTTGGCGACTCGAGCAATTTGGCGTGCGAGCGCCAGAACACGAGCATTGCGAGCAGCGTGAACGGAATCGTTTCGAAGTGATTGCCGGTTGCGATCAGGGAGTACTTGGTCAGAGTCGTCGGAGCAATGGCGTACAGAATGGCGCCCAGGCCCGCGCAGCGCTCCGAGGTGTGTTGGCGCAGGAACACGTACACCAGCCAAACCGTGGCCAGCCCCAGCAGTGCGGCAAACAACTTGATGCACAGGTAGTAGGGGCCAAACAGCTCGTACAGCAGCGTGATCATGCCGGCCGTCAACAGAAAGCCGGCCGAGTTGTCGTAGAAATCCGTGAGCGGCAATCCGTGGTCAGCGCCGCGCATGAGCGGCATGGTGCCCGTCGGATACAACTCGTACATCGTCAGGGCGACAGTGTCGAAGGCCAGCCACAGTATGGCTACGCGCAGCAAGAGGTACACGGCCAAGGCCGCGGCCAACCACGGAGAGATTCTTTTCACGGCTTAGAGCTTGCCCAGCAGGGCCATCCAGCGCAGTTTGAGCACCATCCAATAGCCCTGCATCAACAGGCGCAGCGTAAGCGTGGATTCTCCGCGTTCGCGCTCAATGAACTCGATGGGCACTTCGGCGATGGCGATTTTCTTGCGTGCGGTCTTGAACAAGAGTTCCTGCACGATCGATGGGCCCGCGGAAAAGGTGCGCTCGACTTCGATGGCTTCCAAGGTCGAGCGCCGCCAGGCTCGAAAGCCAGAGTTGCAATCCAGCACTGGAACGCCCAGCAGAACGCGGATGTAGAGATTCGCGAGCTTGGTGATCCACCGGCGCAGCGTGCCCCGATCCGCGTCGCTCCCGCCCGAGATGGCGCGCGAGCCCAGCACCAGTCCCACTTCCTTCCCGGGCCGATCCAAGCGTTCGAGCAGGGCCGGAATGAAACGCGGTTGGTGGGAAAAGTCCGCGTCCATTTCGACGACTACGTCTGCACCCATGGACAGCGCTTCGAGGAAACCCGCACGCCCCGCGCGTCCGCGGCCCTTGTCGGTGGTGCGGTGCAACAGCTTGAGGCGCGATTCACGGCGACCCTCGTTGGCTACAAGATCCCAAGTGCGGTCTGGAGAGTGGTCGTCGATCACCAAGACTTGGACGTTGGGACCAAGGGCCAAGAGTTCGTGTGCCAGGCGCAGGATATTGGCCGACTCGTTGAAGGTCGGAACAGTGACGACCACGCGCTTGCCAGCGCTTGAGCCCACGGGGCCTTGAGGGTTCGTCATGGGGCCGGATGTTCCAGTGCGGCTGCGGGGCAGGGCCAATTGCGAGCGCGTGCCAGGCTTGGCCGCCTCCCGTGGCTCCAAGGTCCAGAATAGCCTCATGCACGCGGCCCAGCCAAGCTCCAAGGGCTGGCGGTGCCCTCGCCCTCCAGCTAT
>JAKFYL010000137.1 GCA_021730845.1 Planctomycetota bacterium
TGGAAGATGGCAGCGACATTCGCACGGTGCAGGAGCTGCTAGGGCACAGCGACGTCTCCACGACGATGATCTACACCCATGTCCTAAACCGCGGGCCGGCCGGAGTTCGAAGCCCGGCAGACCGCCTGCTGGGTGACGTATGAGCGCACTGACCACCAATTTGCCGGGACGGGTGTCTAGCCGGATCGCAACGGCTGTTTGGGCAGACCCGCCTAAAATCCAGGGCGGACTGCGTGTGAATCGGATCTATCCCCCGTTGACCAAGGACATTACGGCGTTCCAAGCCCGGAATGCATGCCACGTTAGACTGCAGAATTCGCTACGTTCGGGGAATTATGCAGACCTGTCCAATACACGTTGGGCTTTCAAGAAAGCGTGGAGTATCGTGGTCCCGTTGTAATAACAGGAGACAGGTCATGGTCAAAGTCGCGTTGTTCGTTCGCCTCGAAGCGAAGCCCGGAAAAGAGAGTGCGGTTGAAAGCTTCCTTATGGGGGGTCTTCCCCTCGTCATGGAGGAGCCCGCCACTACGGCTTGGTTTGGGATTCGTCTTGGGCCAACAACCTTCGGAATTTTTGATGTCTTCCCCGATGACGCGGGTCGGCAAGCGCATCTCTCCGGCAAGGTTGCGGCAGCCTTGATGGCAAAGGCCGGAGAGCTGTTCTCTGAGCCCCCGTCCATCGAGAAAATCGACGTGCTTGCGGCAAAGCTACCCGGCTAAGCAAGCCCAACAAGGCGTTGCACCCGACCCCCACGCCTCCGCTTCGCTGCGGCGCGGGGTCGGGTGAACTTGGGCGTTAGGTGCATGTGGCGCTGAGCGGCAAGACGTTTCGCTGAAATTTCTGCATGATGTGGATCGTCACAGGCGTGTTGCTGTTGCTGTCAAGCGGGATCAGCTTGGCCAATTGGACTTGTTTCGTTCGATGGTTGCAGGGCCGTGGCAACTCCTCCTCAGTTCCCCTGGTTGGGGGGATACTCGGCGCCTTGGGTTGTTGGCTGGCGCCTGATGGCGCCCTACGAGAGTTTTGGTGGGTGCCGCTCGTCGTCGACATCAGCTGTGCGCCGGGCCTGGTATTCACCCTCGGTCACTTGCTCTTTCGACGCGCGCGCTAGCGTTGCAATCCAGCAAGCCCCTGGAGTCTGCGAGTTCCAAAGCGGCACTCGCAGCTCCACAGCCAAGGCCACTGGATTCTTGTACCCAAAGTGAAACCACGGGCTAAGCCGGCTCGTCCAGTCGGTAGTGCAAACAGTGCGCGCATGGGGTGCTTGCCTGACTGGAGCGGGTGCCGAACTCGTGACCGTGGAGGCGCGTTTCGATCGGCGCGAGCGCGAGCGCACCGAGGTGCGCATCACGGGTCTTCCCGATCCGGTGATTCGAGAAAGCCGGGATCGCTTGACGTGTGCCCTGGAAGCCTGCGGTTTGCACCTGGAACAAGGGCGACTGTTCCTAAACCTCGTGCCGGCGGCGCGGCGCAAGTCGGGGGAGATGCTGGACCTGCCGCTGGTGCTGGCGGCTGCCGCGGCGACGGGCCACTTGGATGCGCGCCATCTTTCGCAAACGCTGTTTCTAGGCGAAGTCGGCATCGACGGCCAATTGCATGCCGTCCCCGGCGGATTGGCGGCGGCCATGCTCGCGCGAGAACGCGGCCTCGCGCGCCTGGTCGCGCCGCCAGCGACAGCTGAGGAAGCCGCTTGGATCGAGGAAACAGCTTGCTACGCGGCGCGCGATCTCAACGAGGTATTTGCCCATCTGTACGGCGGTGAACACGCTTTGGAACGTGCCCAGCCCAAACGGCGCGAGCTGCCCATTGCCACGACCTTGGCGCTGGATGACGTGCGCGGACAAGCCACGGGCAAGCTGGCTTTGACCGTGGCGGCGGCCGGTGGTCACGGCATGCTGCTGGTGGGACCGCCTGGTTCGGGAAAGAGCATGCTTGCGCAGCGCCTAGCCACGTTGCTCCCCGCGCCTAGCCGGGAGGAGAGCTTGGAGCTCACGTGTCTTTTGTCCGCCATGGGCCGCTGGCCGGGAGGTCTAGCTCGCGAACGTCCGTTTCGTGCTCCGCATCACACGGTCAGCTACGCCGGCCTGGTGGGCGGCGGTTCGAGCGCCAGCGCCGGCGAAATCACCCTGGCCCACCGCGGCGTGTTGTTCCTCGACGAGTTGCCGGAATTCCGCCGCGAAACGCTCGAGGCGCTGCGCCAACCTTTGGAAAGCGGCACGATCACCATCAGCCGCGCGGGCCGGCAAGCCCATTGGCCGGCGAGCTTCCATTTGGTGGCGGCGATGAACCCTTGCCCTTGCGGTTACCACGGTCATCCGCGCACGCCTTGCACCTGCCCGCCCACGGCGCTGGCGCGCTACCGGCAGCGCATTTCCGGGCCGCTGCTGGATCGCATCGACTTACGCCTGGAGCTTCGACCCGTGGCGCTGGATGAACTGATTCCGCGCGGTCTAGCAGGCCCGAGCGTTGCGCCGAGCACAGGCGCTGCGCCGGGCACAAGCGCTGCGCCGGGCTTTGGCGCTGCACCAGGCGCGGGCGGTACGCCTGGCACGGCCCCTGCGCCTGGCGCGGCCCGCACGCAGGAGCACGCGCGCGCAACCGCGCTCGTCCACGGGGCGCGCGCGCGACAGCTCGCGCGGCAAGGAGCGCGACTGAATAGCCAGCTTGACGGCCCGGAACTCGATCGATGGGCGGCGCTGGACGCTCCCTCGAGGGCGCTCCTAGAGCGCGCTGCGCGCCGCT
>JAKFYL010000297.1 GCA_021730845.1 Planctomycetota bacterium
GGTAGGGGACCAGATTCGCTCTATTCCAAACAGCGCGCCATCCGGCACTCCCGTGAGATATGCTCGCCGGCGTCCCCCTAGGCCCTCGTTCCCCGAGCTTTCTTCCATGTGGAATCGACGTCGTTTCGTGCAAGCTGCCTTAGCCCCCTGCGCCTTGCCTGTGCTTTCCGCCGCCAGCCCTGTCCTGCGGCAATCCGCCGCCGCGGATTCCGCGGCGCCGACGCCCAGCGAAGTAGCCCGCGCCATGCGCGCTTCGAAGACGCGCTTTGCGGCCAACGTGGAAATGTGGTGGGGCGATCGTCCGCTGCTCGAGCGCGTGCGCGCCGCCGCCGAGCTCGGATTTCCCGGGATCGAGCTGTGGCCTTGGCGCGGCAAGGACATCGACGCGCTTGCCAAACTGACGCGCGAATTGGGTTTGGAAGTCGCCCAGTTCACGGCTTGGGGCTTTTCTCCGGGCATGAACCATCCGGACAACCACGCTGCCGTGGTCAAAGAGGTCGAAGAAAGCTGCCAAGTCGCCAAACGGCTGGGGGCCAAGCTCATGACCGTGATCGCGGGCAATGACCAGCCCGGCATGAGCAAGGAGCAGATGCACGCGCATGTGGTGACCGCCTTGAAGCTCGCCGCGCCGATTGCAGAGAAGCATCAGGTCACATTGATCCTGGAACCCATGAACGGGCGTGTCGATCACCCGGGGCACTGTCTGTACGGGAGCGCCGATACGGTGGCCATTTGCAAGGCCGTGGATTCGCCGTTCGTGAAGATCAATTGGGACCTGTACCACATGCAGCTCGCCGAAGGTGATCTTTGCGGACGCTTGCGCGATGGATTCGCGCACCTGGGCTATGTGCAATTGGCCGACAGCCCGGGGCGCAACGAGCCTATGACTGGAGAGATCCACTACCCGCGAGTCTTGCGCGAAGTCTACGAGCTGGGATACCGCGGTCTGGTCGGCTGTGAATGCAATCCCAAGCAAGGCGAAGTGCTTGCTGCCTCGCGCATCGCTTCCGTCGGTGCGTGGAGCTGACGCGGCGCGCTCCGTCGAGTGCAGCGCGCGCGGCTACGAAGGCACGCCGTCGAAAAAATCCACCACGCCGGATTCCAAGCAATATTCCGCGCCCACCACCAGCAAGCCGTCCGATTGGATCAGTTGCTCGAGCACCTGGGATCCGTGGCGCAGATGATCGGCGCTGGCGCGGATGTTGGCGCGCACGGCGTGCCGAACCAACGCTTCGGGATCGCGCCGCAGTTCTGTAGTGAACAGGGTCTCGACCGACGGCCGCACGCGGTCGACGATCGAGCGCACGTTGCGCGAGGAATCGCGCGAGGAGTTCTCGAGCTGCTCGAGCGTGGCCAGAATCACTCCGCACATGGAATGCCCGAGCACGACCACCAGCCGCGTGCCGAAGCGCTCGGCGGCGAACTCGACGCTTCCGACTTGCGACGGGGCCACGATGTTGCCGGCGACCCGAATCACGAATAGGTCGCCCAGACCCTGATCGAACACGATTTCGGCGGGCACGCGCGAATCGCTGCAACCGAGCACGATCGCGAAGGGGTTCTGGCCGCCGGCCAGTTCTCCGCGCCGCTCGCGGCCGGAGAGCAAGTGCCCAGCGCGCATTTCGGTCACGAAACGGGCATTGCCGCTGCGCAGTAGCTGCAGTGCCTCCAAAGCGTTGTGCATGATGAGCGCAGGGATGTAGCACGCAAGCTGCGCATCTGGCAACTATTCGGGGGGAGAATGCTGCGCCCGGCTGGCCCACTTTGCCCGGGTCTGAGCTAGACTCTGCCGCGCCCCCCTAGGTCCTTCGCCCTCTCGAGGTCAACCCATGACGACTCCCAGCCCGAGTTCTCCCCAACCTTCGCGGCGTATTTTCCTGGCCGGGTCCGCGGCCATGGCCGGTGCCTGTGCCGTCGGCAGCGAATTTGCAACGCCGGCCGCGTCCGCGCAAGGCACGAAGCCCGTGCCCGTGGGGCCCAAACATGCAGCGCTAGCCAAAGATGCAGCGCTCAAGATCGGCGTGATCGGTTGCGGGGGCATGGGTCGCGGTCACGTGGAATCCTTCGTCAAGCTCGGCCAAGACACGGCTCGCGCGGAACCCGTTTCCGTCGTCGCGCTCAGCGATGTGAGCCAGGAAGCTCTGGCGAAAGCGCAAGCGATCGTCGCCAAAACCGGCCAGTCCGCCGAGCTGTACACGTCCTACCACGACTTGCTGGGGCGCGACGACATCCACGGCGTCGTGATCGCTTCGCCGGAACACTGGCACGGCCAAATGGCCGAAGACGCCATTGCCGCGGGCAAGGATGTGTACGTGGAAAAACCCATGACCATCGACTTGCCCACGGCGCTGCGCCTGTCGGACGTGGTGCAAGCCAACGACGCGATCTTGCAAGTCGGCACGCAGTACATGATGTGGCCGCGCTACCAGGCGGCCAAGAACTTGATCGCCTCGGGGGCGATCGGTACGCCGATCTACAGCCAAACCAGCTACTGCCGCAACTCCAAGCCCGGTGAGTGGCTGTACGAGATCGATCCGAAAGTAGTGCCGGGCAAGACGCTGGACTGGGACGGTTGGCTGGGACCTGCGGGCAAGGCCGACTGGGATCCGGCAGTGTACCACCGCTGGCGCCGCTACAAGCGCTACTCGACGGGCATCATCGGCGATCTCTTGGTGCACATGATGACTCCCATGGTAAACGCGCTCGACGTGGGCTGGCCCGTGCACGTGAGCGCGACCGG
>JAKFYL010000473.1 GCA_021730845.1 Planctomycetota bacterium
GGTCGGGTGTCGCTGGTCGACCCGAGCCTAACAACCGGAATCGCTGCCCATCGAACCGCCCCCCAAGCCAGCCAGTGGCGCCGGGTGGTCCGGGCGCGCTCGATTCTAACCCGGCGCCACTGGCTGGCTTGGGGGGCGGTTCGATGGGCAGCGATTCCGGTTGTTAGGCTCGGGTCGACCAGCGACACCCGACCATGACGGCCCGTCCATTCGTACGTTTCGCCCGAGAGGCCAGTTTCCGTTTGGCCGTGTGCCTGGCGTGGGTTTGCTCGGCCGTCTTTGCGTTGGGCAGGCAAGCGGTCGAGCCAAGCCCCAGTAGCACGCTTGAAGCGATCCATCGCGCACGAAGTGCGCTGGATCGAGTGCGCGGGGCACCGGTCGATCCGGCGACGCTACGCGGAGTACTGCAGGACCTAAGGACCATTGAGGTCGCTGACCCAGAGCTGGGCGTTGAAGCGGCAACCCGCGCGCGGCTGTACCTCGATGCGCTCGAGGCGCTAGGCGGGCTCACAGAGTCCGAGCGCCGGCCGTGGGTGGAGTGGTTGGTCTTCGTTGCAACACGGGCCAACGACCGCGCAAAGTCGGGCGATGGCGCACGGCGCGCCTTGAAACTTGGACTGGAGCTGATGCCTTCCCAGGGCGTCGCGTGGGGGTTTCTAGCGGTCGATTTGGCGGAGCGCTGGCGGCAAGTTGGTGAACATGCTCAGTGCGAACAGTTGCTCGACGCGGTCGAGGGGCGGCCCAGCGCGGAGGGCACTTCGCCGGTGGATCAGGCGCTGGTGTCGCGCAATGTTGCAGGCGTCCGAACCCAGTTGGCTCTCGATTTGGGGTTGCGCGACGAGGCCGCTCACTGGCTGGCGGAACAAAAAACGCGCGCCGCTCGCCTGAAGGAACTCGGTGCCTTCGACCTCTCGACCGAACTTGCGATCGACCTGGCGGAGGCCAACGTTTTTCTCGCTTCCTTTCGGCTCAGCGCCGCCGAGAACCGGTTGGAGGATTGGACGGCCGCGCAGGGGCGTTACGCACAGCATCCCGCCGCTCGGGGTGCTTTGCTCGTGCGGCTGGGCATGGTGCAGGTCGAGCGCGAGAGTATCGATGCAACGCGCGTGAAACGCGGCGTGGCGACGCTCGAACAGGCGCTCGCGATGCCGGAACTTCACTCGGGAGACCGGCGCCTAGCCTTGGAGTCATTGCTCGATGCGCACATTCTCGACCGCGACTTGGAGAGCGCCGCCAAGATTCTGGAACAAATCGAGTCGCTCGGCGGAGATTTGGGTTCGCATTTGTCTGCGCTGGAGGGCGGAGCCTTCGTTGCGGCTTCCCGCGCGCGCATCGCCAGGCTCGGCGGAGGTTCGCGCGACGTGTTGGAGCATCACTGTGCGATTCTCGAGCGTGCCTACGCTGACGTCCTTCACTCGATAGATCGAGCGCCTAAGCGCGAGACGGGACTAAGCCTGCTCCATTTCAGCCGCCGACGGTCGTTCATCGACGAACTCATCGAGTTGAAGCTCGCATTGCACTCCGGTGCGGATGGGTTTGGGCGCGCCTTTCAAGTGGCCACCGGCTGGGAGAGCCACACGGATCTTGCGCAGCGTTTGAAAGCCGCTCCAGCCAGCGTTGAGATGCTGCGTCAGCACCTGCTTGAGCCAGGGGTCGGGCTCCTTCTGTACTTCCCCGGCGACGAAGTCACCTATTTGTTCGCATTTGACCGCGGATGGGACGGCCTCTTTCGATTGCATTCCAGATACCGCGTTCACGAGGACCTGCTTGAGCTGCGGCGCTCCTTGCAGGACCCACCAGTCGGTGCCGTGGAAGATCCGAGTTTCGTTTCTGCGGCCCGCAAAGTAGCGTCAAACTTCTTACCCAGCGATCTCGTCGAGAGAGTGAGCGGCTGGCAAGGCATCTATGTCGTGGGCGCCGGACCGTTGGCGGATGTGCCCTTCGAGTGCCTGCCCTTGGACGGCGTTGCACTCGGGTTGCGCGCTCGCGTCAGCCGTCTGCCGAGCGCTGCGGTGGGCCTGGCAACAAGTCGGCGAGACGCCCGGCCGAGCGAGGAAACCACTCACGACCCAAGACTCTTGCTGCTAGCGGCGCCCAGCTGGTCAGCGACCACCAGCGGCGCACTGTCCAAGCAAAGTCCCTTCGCGCTTACTGGTGCACAAGTCGAAAGCCTTTCACGCAGTTATGGCGAAGCTCATCGCTGCGTTCTGATGGGAGAACAAGCGACCCTAGCGGGACTGCGAGCTGAGCTGAAATCCGGTGTTACGGTCCTGCAAGTTCTAACCCACGGCACAGCGAGCGGCGCGCGCGGTCGCGCTGCGGGGCTCGTGCTCGCTGCGGCGGGAGAAACGGGAGAAGTGTTGCAACCCAGCGTCGTCGAAAGCCTGCCGTTCGTGCCGCGAACAGTGCTGTTGACTGCCTGTCGGGCAGGCTCCACCCCGGTGCGTTTTGGCGGCGAAGGGACCGAAAGTTTCGCGTCCGCGTTCCTGGCTGCAGGAACGTCCCAGGTGCTTCTGTCGCGTCAGGATGTCGAACTCGAATCCACGGTGCTGCTTTCAAGCCACGTGCACGCGTCGCTCGCCAAAGGCGCGAGCCTCGCGCAGGCTGTGCGCGAGGCTCGTTCGATCGTGGCTGCTTCTAGCGAGTTCGAGCACCCCTTCTTTTGGGCGAGCTGGGAGGTGTGGGGTGTGGAGCGCGCTGACGATTCGGCTGCGA
>JAKFYL010000227.1 GCA_021730845.1 Planctomycetota bacterium
GGCCTATTGCGACTATTTGCCGGGACACGGTACGGATTGGGGCCTGGACAAATTTCAGATCTGGAATTCCTTCGCCTACGGTTACCAAATCACGGGCGACCCCATATTCCTCCAGCGGGCCCTGGAGGCCGCGGGAGGATCGGATTTGAACTCCATGATGGAGGCTTGGGGCTTGCAGAACCTAGAGAATCGCTCGGCCTTGACGGCGCTCTCGCAGATCCTCAACTACCCCTAGCGAAAGGGGAGGCGCGAGCGTCTTGTTTCGGATGGGAGTTCGGCCTCCACGGCCGGACTCCCATCGTCCGTTTCTTGCCAAGCCTTAGGCGCCAAGCGCGTCCCGCGCGGGCGCGCCTAGCCAAACTGGATGCCTTGGGCGAGCGGCAATTCCGTGCCCCAATTGACCGTGTTGGTTTGGCGGCGCATGTAGGCCTTCCAGGAATCCGAGCCCGATTCTCGTCCGCCTCCGGTGTCTTTTTCTCCGCCGAAGGCCCCGCCAATCTCGGCGCCGGAGGTGCCGATGTTGGCGTTGGCAATGCCGCAATCCGAACCCGCAGCAGACATGAAGCGCTCGGCGTCGCGCACCGACAGCGTGAAAATCGCCGACGACAGCCCCTGCGGAACTTCATTGTGGAGCCGCAGCGCTTCATCCATGTTCTGGAACGTCAGCACGTACAGGATGGGCGCGAAAGTCTCTTCGCGCACGCACTCGGTCTGAGCGCCCATGCGTACGATGGCCGGGACGACGAAGTTTCCGCGTTCCAGCCTGCCCTTGAGTTGGGCCTTGGTGCCTCCACACAGGACCTTGCCCCCTTGGGCTTTGGCGCGCTCCAGCGTGTCGAGCATGGCCGCGACCGCTTGCGGCTTGATCAGCGGCCCGCACAGCGTGCCCTCCTCCATGGGATCGCCGACTTTGACGCGCTGGTAGGCGCGCAAGAGTCGCTCGAGCACTTGCTCGGCGACGCGCTCGTGAACCAAGAGTCGCCGGGTGGTCGTGCAGCGCTGCCCCGCGGTGCCGACGGCGCCGAAGAGCGTGGAGCGCACTACCATCTCCAGATCCGCGTCCGGCATCACGACCACCGCGTTGTTGCCTCCCAGTTCCAGGATCGATCGACCCAGGCGCCCGGCCACGCGCGCGGCCACGTCGCGTCCCACGGCCGTGGAACCGGTGAACGATACCAGTGGAATGCGACTGTCCATGATCAGCGGCCGAGCCACGTCATCCACGCCCCCGATGCACAGGCTGCACAGCCCGGCCAGCCCCTCGGCTTCGAGCACGGGCCGAATCACATTGGTCAACGCGATGGCGCACAGGGGCGCACTTTCCGAGGGCTTCCACAGGCAAGCGTCACCGCACACCAGGGCGAGCATGGAGTTCCAGGCCCATACGGCCATGGGAAAATTGAAGGCCGTCACGATGCCCACGACGCCCAGGGGATGCCATTGTTCGCGCATGGAGTGCAGCGCGCGCTCGGAGTGCATCGACAGTCCGTACAGCATGCGCGATTGGCCGACGGCGAAATCGGCGATGTCGATCGCCTCCTGCACTTCGCCCCAGCCTTCCTGCAGCAGCTTGCCGGTCTCCAGGGTGATCAACTTGCCCAGCGCGTCCTTCTTTTCGCGCATGCGCTCCCCCATGCGGCGCACGATCTCGCCGCGCCGGGGGGCCGGAACCAAGCGCCAGCGCAGCCAGGCTTGGCTAGCGGCCTGCATGCAGGCTTCGTATTCTGCCTTGCTGGCCTGTTCTACGCGGGCGATGCGCTCACCGGTCGCCGGGTTGGTACTGTCCAGGGTTGGGCCGGTGCAAGTCAGCCAGCGCCCGGCAAAGGCGCCGGAATTCGAACCCTGGATGCCAAGCTCCTTCAAGAATCCATAGTCGGGGGTCATGCGCAAAGTCTCCAAAAAGGGCGCGCGATCCTACCGCGATCGCTATCCTTTCTGCCCCTATGCCCGAAAAGATCATTTTCCAACTCCACAACCTGAGGAAGTTCTACGGCCAGTCCGAGATCCTCAAGGGCATCACCCTGTCCTTCCTGGAGGGGGCCAAGATCGGCTTGATCGGCCCCAACGGCGCGGGCAAATCGACCCTGCTGCGCATCATCGCCGGCGTGGACAAACAATTCGAGGGCGAGGCGCGCTTGGTGGTCGATGCCAGCATCGGCTACCTGGACCAAGAACCGCCGCTGGACGAAAGCTTGGACGTGCAAGGCAACCTGCTCCAAGCGGTCAAGCCGCTGCAGGACTTGGAGCGCCGCTACAACGAAGTCTGCGAGAACATGGAGGGTCGCGAGGAGGAATTCGCGCGCCTGCAGGAGGAAATGGACCACAAGGAAGTCTGGGAGCTGGAAAGCCGCCTGGAGCAGGCAGCCGAGGCGCTGCGACTTCCCCCCATGGACGCCAACGTGACCAAACTTTCGGGCGGCGAGCGCCGGCGCGTGGCCTTGTGCAAGCTCTTGCTTTCCCACCCCGACATCCTGCTTCTGGACGAACCCACCAATCACCTGGACGCGGACACCGTCGAGTGGCTCGAGCATCACCTGGCCGAATACAAGGGCAGTGTGATCTTGGTCACCCACGACCGCTACTTCCTGGATCGCGTGGTGAGCTGGATGCTGGAGATCGAGCGCGGCCGGGCCACGCCCTACAAGGGCAACTACTCCGAGTACTTGATGCAAAAGCAAAAGCTGCTCGAGGAACGC
>JAKFYL010000083.1 GCA_021730845.1 Planctomycetota bacterium
GTGTTTCGCATCGTGGTCCCACGGGCTGGGAGCGCATCGGCAAACATGCCCAGGGAGGTTCAAGCATGAGTCGGGCTCTGGCATCCCAGAGTCCCTTGATACTCGGAGTGGAGGATGAGCCACAGGTGCGACGATTCCTCAAGGCCGCATTGGAGGGCGCCAATTACCGTTGGATGGAGGCGTCTACTGGAGCCGAAGCTCTGCGAAGGGCCGCAGAGTATCTGCCGGAAATCATCCTACTCGACCTGGGCTTGCCAGACATGGAAGGCATCGACGTATGCCGCGAGATACGCAAGTGGAGCCGCGCCACGATCATTGTGTTATCCGCTCGCGGGCAAGACCGCGAAAAGGTGGCACTGCTCGATACGGGTGCAGATGACTATCTGACCAAGCCGTTCAGTTGCGATGAGTTGCTAGCCCGAATCCGAGCCGGCCTGCGGCGCATGGCGCGTCAGTCCAGTGACTCCACGAGCGGCACGTTCACGTGCGGCCCGCTGAAAATAGATTTTTCGGCTCGTCGCGTGTTCATACACGAGTTGGAGATCCAACTGACCCCGATCGAGTTCAAACTCCTAGGGGCGCTCGCGGCGCGCTCAGGCCAGATCGTGACCAAGTCCCAGTTGCTGACGGAGGTTTGGGGACCTCATAGCGTCGAGCAATCGAATTACCTGCGAGTGTACATGACCTATCTCCGGCGAAAGCTGCAGGGCGCCAACCACATCATTCGAACGGAGGCCGGAGTGGGCTACGGGCTGGAGTGTCCCTGATGTTCACGGCCGGACCCGCGATGGGCGCGAGTCTTAGATGGCAGAGATCGTTGCCTAGAACCAGCTTAGTTCTTGCAGTCGGCAAAGTCGGTTGACGGCATGGCCGCGTGGAGGCCAATGAATGGCCGGCACCAAACGCAAGTTCGACCGTCCGTCTACGCTGACCAAGCTGATCGTGATCAGTAGCCATCGGCGGCAACTGCTTGGTGAGAATCACCATAGACTCTACCCCACAGGCACTTCGCGTGGGCGGCAGTTGCGCCGCCCACGCGAGTCTTCCAAGGCTCGAAGTGCCGCAGCACCGGGCAGTGCGCCTTGTTCACCCGCTGCAATCGAGACCTGAGATTAGCTCAGCCCGGTGCAGATGAATCCACCGTCGTGAGTCGGATCAGGGGTGCAACCCGTGGCTTTCCTCTTCGATCCAGGAGTCGGAACAGGATCCGGGAAATTGGCGGTCTTCATACGCATTTGAGTAGTGCCGATCGAGAAGTACGCCCAGCCGTCGCCGCTGAAGAAGACGCCTTGGTAGACGCCCGTGATGTCGGTCGTGTTGTTTTGAACAGCGCAAGCGTTCGTTGTTCGGCCAAGCAAGGACGTGACGAAAGGTGAGCCAGCAAGAGCAGAGGCGCCCAGGCTCAGGCTAAGAACCGTGGTAAGCAAGGCCAGTCGAATTTTCATGTGATTTCCTATGGAATTGGCAAAGGGGCCGACCCGGGCGATGGGCGAAACAAGGTGATTTTGCGAACACGCGGTGCCATCGACTTGCCTGGGTGACCCCTGTGGGGGATGTTGCGTGTTCGTCGCAATGTTGGTGCCGCCTGGGGCTCAAAAGTTGCATCGCAGAATCGGTTTCCGAGCGTGCCCTGAACGGTCAAGAGGCCGATCCAGGGCGAAGCGCGTGTCATTCGGGAATGAAAAACAACTCATCGCCTTCGAACCGGTCGTGTTTCCAGGGGTATGAAATGGGGGCGATATCGGGCTCCGGGAGCGCCTACTCGGGTCGCAGTCCTCGGCGTGCTGTCCGAGGCGGGAGCCGAGTTCGTCCCCCTCTGCAAGCGCGGCAGCAGGGAGGAACGGGCGAGAACTGCGTGTCCCAGTAGCGCCCTGGGCCGTTCTGTAGTGAACTAGCTCTTGCACGGAGGCTCGAGCTTGCAGAAGCGTGCAAGCTGCGGGCCGTCCAGCTTCCCGACGCCCTTTGGAGAGGTTACCTTGATTTCCATGGTCAAACACAGTTGTGCCGTACTCGCTTGCTGCGCGCTCGTCGCTCACGTCCAAGCCCAAGCAGTCGAATTGATTTCCAAGTCCGTTTCCGGCGGTTTCGCGAACGGAAGTAGCACCAATCCGGCGCTGAGCGCCAATGGTCGATTCGTAGCCTTCGAAAGCGACGCACCCGACTTGGTTGCCAACGATACCAACGGCTCGGCACAGAACCTGTTCCTGCGCGATCGCCAAACCGGGACTACCGAAATCGTAAGCGTGTCAACCGCGGGAGTGCAACACTCCGGGAGTCGCGCATCCCTGTCCGCGGACGGCCGCTTTGTCGCTTTCGAATCGAGTGCCGCTCTCGAAACAAGCGACACCGACCAAGAGACGGACATTTGGCTGCGCGACCGAGTGCTGGGAACGACCCAGCTCATGTCTCCTAGCGGTGACGGCTACCGCTATTTTCGGCCGCGCCTCAGTGCGAATGGACAGCGACTCGTGTACTCCTTGCTCCGCAAGCCCGACGGCTGCGTGGAGTTGACAGGTTTCATGATTGACGACCTACAATCCACCCAAGACCACCGCGTAGAGACCATGTTCTCGCATTGCGGAATCAACGGTTCCTTGTACGGAGTGCCGCACCTGTCCGGCGATGGCGCCTGGGTTGTGGTATCGAGGCTCGTTCCTGCCAATCCCTACACGGTCTACTTG
>JAKFYL010000002.1 GCA_021730845.1 Planctomycetota bacterium
CTCCGTATCGTGGCTCCGTACCTCTGGCTCCCCGTACCTCCGGGCCTGAGCGACGGACCTTTGTAGTGGTACGCCCGACAGGACTCGAACCTGAAACCTTCGGCTCCGGAGGCCGACGCTCTATCCAATTGAGCTACGGGCGCGCTGGATAGCCTTGACGGGGGGGAGTGTAGCCGTCTCCCACTCGAAAGGGCAGCCCCAGGGCCCTAGGAGCCAGGTGGCGGACCGGGCCGCAGTCTCCCGCTGCCGACATCACCGAAAAGGCGTTACATTGGCTAGGCCGAGGCTAGAACCGTACGGGTAGCTCCCGCTTCCTTTGGAGGAACCTTCGCTATGGACCATGTGAGTTCCGGATCCGCTGTCGATCCTTGTGTCGTCGCAAATGTCGACACCGCTGGCGTTGGTTGTCGCCGCGTGTGGACCTTGGCGATTCCATGCGCGCTGCTGGCCGTTGGTTCGCTGGCTGTATGGCGTCTGCCGCGGGCCACGATGGCGCCGGCGCTCGCAGCGGCCATGCCGCCCGATCCGGACGATGTGGACGGGGATGGATTGCACGCAGCGCTCGAGGTCGTGCTGGGCACCAACCCCAACGCGGCCGATAGCGACGGCGACGGGTACTCGGACGGCGAGGAACTGGCGCGCGGATCTTCGCCCAAGCTCGACACGAGCCTGCCCAACGCCGCGGGCCCGAGCGCGTTCATGGCGGCTTATGCCTTGCCTGGTACTGGCTCGATCCGTTCCGTGGCCGCGTTGTACTTGTCCGCGGCCGACGGCGATTGGGACACCAAGACGCTCTCGGTCGGAGTGCGAGTCAAGCAGCACATAATGCCGCTGAGCCAAGAACTTTGGTGGAACGCGTCCACCATTTTCAACCAAACGGGATCGCAGGGCGGAAAAGTGCGGATCCTCGATTGGCCGTTCAACGGCAACTACATCACCCGTTTCGGTTCGCTGTCCTTTTTCACCAAGATCAGCAACGGCACCGACGTCTTGGCCGCCGGCGTGACCAATCTGGTCGACATGAACGGCACCAAAGTCGAGTTCGTCTACACGAGCGCAGCGAGTCTGGGGGCCCGACCGGGCGGAGTCGCTCCGACTGGTACTGGTTACTATCGACCTGTCGATGCCTCCAGCGTGCCCCTGGAGTGGACTCCGGGATCGATTTGCGTGCAGACGCTGCATACGCTGGGGAGCCAGGGCCCCATCGTGACCCACGAGGTCGTGGACGCAGACTGCGAGGTGGGTTTCGACGCCAGTTGCTCTCCCGATTGCGAGTCCACCCTGGGAGACACGATCGACATCCTCGATCCCGGCGTATTGATCGGAGGCTGAACCTTGGCCACGATTTCAGCGCGTGAGTCGTAGCTGGATCGTACGTTCCGGTTGGGCGATCCGCGCCCAACCCCTCCGATCGCCCATTCGATGAACCCAGGTTTCGGCAGCGAAGTATCACAGCGTTTGCCGACCCCGATCCCTCCGTCAGCTGGGGAACATTGCGAGTCCGGCGTGCGTCTAGCAGGGCTTGGGGGGGGTGAAAACGTGGCCACGGATCCCGATTTACTGGTCGTACAGGCCTGTCAGCAGAACCCCGGTCGGGGGCTGGAGGGACCTTTTCGCGACCTGTACGAGCTTTACAAGGACCGCGTTTACAACGTTTGCTTTCGCATTACAGGCAACCCCACTGACGCGCTGGACGCATCCCAGGAGACTTTCGGCATCCTTTTCAGGAAGTTGCCGGGCTTTCGCTTCGAATCGCGTTTTTCTTCCTGGATGTACCGAATCGCAGTCAATGCCAGCATTGACCTCAAGCGTCGTTCCCAGTCGCGTCTGACCAGGTCCCTGGAGCGCATCCAGGAGCTTCCCGGATCCACCCACCGCAACCGCTTCGAGCCTGCCGATGTCCTCTCGGAGGCACCGCCCCAGGCAGCCTCTCGGCACGAGCTCGAGCACGAAGTCCAGCGCGCGATCATGGCCCTGTCGCCCAAGTTGCGCGCCATCACAGTTCTGCGCTACGTCGAGAATCTTTCCTACGAGCAAATCTCCGAGACCCTGGGCATTTCCATGGGAACGGTCAAGTCGCGATTGGCGCGCGCCCACGAGATGCTCGACTTGGTGCTCACTCCCGTGCTCGATCGGCACTACTTGCGCTGAGACGTTGCCATGCTCGAGCATTCCTGCACCACCTACCGCGAGCTGCACCCCGACGGAGATCGAGTCGGGGCCCTGGCACAGCACGCCCTCGCCTGCCCGGATTGCAGCCAATGGTGCGCGAGCCGCCGCCGGCAGGTCGAGGCGCTGAGCGGGCTCGTGCGTGAAAGTGCGCCGCCGGCGCTGGAGGAACTCGTCGCCACGGCGCTGACGCCCGCTTTCCGCGAGGCTCGCGCTGTACGCGCCTTGGAGTGCCTAAGTGCCGACTGCGTTGGCGCCGGGGACGCGCAGGACGGCGCTCAGAATGAACAGGACTTTCCGCTAGCGTACGAGCTTACGGGCGCGGCTCCGCGCGGCGCCCCGGGTGTGCTGGATCGCTTGGTGGCCGAAGAGTTCGCCGATTTGCCGCGCGCCGTCAGCCGACGCATGCTGCAGCGCCTGCCCAAGGTCGCGGCCCCCGGGATCTTGGCGAAACACCTGGCCGCCGACCAGCGCTTGCAGTCTGG
>JAKFYL010000397.1 GCA_021730845.1 Planctomycetota bacterium
ACTTGAGTCGCGACTGGCAACAAGGCACCAGGAGAGTCGCACAACACTTCCTGGACGAGCGAGACGCCCAACGGCTCCAAGTACTCCGCGGAGAAATCGCAGAACTGCGGCTCGGGCCAATACACCGTTTCGCGCGGCCCGAAAGGCTCTTGTCGCGCCTGCACGCGGTAGTGCTGCATGGCTACCAGTGCCTTGCCTCCCGTGTGCAAATAGTTCGCCAGCGCCGGCGTGGCGGCAATGCCGCCGCGGCGCGGCTGCAGCCACACGAGCAAGTCGAGATCCGCCGGCAGCGCGGCGTTTTGTGAAGCCAGCGGCACGATCTGGAGGTCATTCTCCGCCAGCCATGCTCTGGCCAAGGCGAACACATCCACGCCGCCGGGAGCAAACAGCCCCTTCTTTTGGAATTCGGTGTGGGCCTCGGCCGGAGAAAGCCTGGGCGTGTCGCTCGCCACGGCAATCTTGCCCAAGTCTTGTCCCGCCAAGCGCGCCAGCGCCAGTGCCAAGCGAAATTCCAAATGCTCGGCCGATTCGCCGCTTGGAAAGCGCAGCAATTGCGTCCGGCCCTGCGCTTCCAGGAGCAATCCCGCGCGAAACTCGCGCACGCGCGTGGCGTCGCCTTCGCGAATGGACATCGTCGCCGGCACCAGCCCCAGTCGCTCCAAACTTGCGAGCCGCTCGGGCGTCAGATCCTCGCTGAGCGTGGTGGACAAGCGCAACTGGCCCGCGAGGCTTGGGGCCAAAGCCTGCAGCAGATCTCCGGCGCGACGCGGCAGATCTTGCAGCGGCGGCGGCAAGCTGCGCGGCAAGATCCACTCGGCCTCGAGATCCCCTTGCAAGGCCTTGGCTAGTTCGAGCGTGCCAGGATCCAAACTGTGGAGCCGTTCGCGCGTCAAATCCAGGCGTGGAAGAGCAACGCGCGAACTCGCCAGCATCAGCACAGCGAGCGCGCCCGTCGCCAGCGCTGCCATGCCCAGGCCTTTGGGAGCGGCGATCTGCTGCCGGCCGCGGCCCGCACCTAAGCGCGCGCGCACGAGCCACAGTCCCGCGAAGAGCAGTGCGGGCCCCAGCACGCTCAAGAGGCGCCAGAACATGCGTTCTCCCGGCTGCAGCGCGCGGGCGGGCGAAATGGGGACGCTGCCCGAGCGCGCGGCCATGCGCTGTTCGCGCGAAGTCAGCCCTTGCACGAGCACGCGCTCCAAAGCCGCGTGGGCTAGTTCGCCGCGCTCCAGTTGGTCGTTCATGAAGGGCGATGCGCTGCCAAGCAGCGCCACCTTGCCTCGTCGTCCGTCGCGCGGCGAAAGCAGCGCGGCCAGCGTCGCGTTTGGAGCGGGCTGGGAACTTGCGTCGCTGCCGGCCAACCAGGCCGACGAGCTGGCGCTGGCCAAGACCGAGAAATCCAGTCCCAGACGGTCCAGTCGCGCGAGGTCGGGCGCGAGTGCGCTCGCGGAAACGAAAACGACCGTGCCGTTGGGCTGCCCCCCGAGTGCTCGAAAATCCTGTTGTTGCCCGATACATGCCACGCGCCATGTCGCGTTTCCAGCTTCCAGACTGGAATCATCCGGACGCTTGTCGCTGCGCTCGTCGTGCACACGGCCTGGCAACAAGCTGGCACCCAAAGCCGCCAAGGCGCGCTCGAATGCCTGGCCGGAAACGCCCGCGGGCGCATCGGCCTTGCCGTCGCCGCTCCAGCCCGAGCCGGCTAGGAGCGTGCACTGTCCGCGGTCGATGCGCGCGCGCAGGGCCTGCTCGTCGACGGCTTCGAAGCGCTGCGGCTCGATCCAGACCAGCAAATCGGCGGCGTCGGCCTGGGCCACGGCTTGCACGCGCGCGCACTCGCCGTAGCCGGATAGGTGCTGCGCGAGGCGCGCGAAGGAATCCGGCGCGAGCAGCGCAATGCGCGCGGGAGTGGGCTGCAGGCGTTCCTCGATGTGGGCCCATATCCAACCCTGGAGCTGTCCCAAGTGTTCGGGCAATAGACCGATGATGCGCGTGCGAGGTCTGGCGCCGACCGCGATCGAGAGCGTCGATTCGAGTTCGACCTCGGTCCAGGCATCTTGTTCGAGCGTGCGCAGACGCACGGGATGAACCCCGAAATCCTGCGCCAATTGGGCTGTCTCTGGATCGCGCCCTGGTTCCAGCACGCGATACGTGAGCTGGCCGCGGCTGGCGCGCGCCAAATTCTCGAGCAGCTCCTCGATCCGGACGCGCAGCTCGCGTTGTTCGAAGTCCAAGCGCTCGACGGGCGAGGCGAAATAGCTGATGTCGACCGATGTCTGCAGGCTCGCCAGGCGCTCTGCGAGCTGTGGTTCCACGCGCGTGGGGCGCACGCGCGCCAGCTCCAGGCGCGCGACCTGCCTGGGAAAGGCCTCCAGCACGAAGCGCGAGGCAAGCCCGCAGGTGATCGCCATCAGGAGCCCAAGGGCGCCCAGACTTGCCAATGCCGAGAACTTCACTCGCCAGAGGGTACGGAATTGGGTGTGTGCGCTGCCAGATGTGTGAACGGTGCCACGGCACGGAGCCAGGCTCGAATCTGGCGGTACGGTACCAGGCTCGAATCCAACACCTTTGGTGGTACTGCGGTACGGTGGTACCGCCGTACCGCCGTACCACCGTACCGCAGTACCACCAAAGGTGTTGGATTCGAGCCTGGTAC
>JAKFYL010000439.1 GCA_021730845.1 Planctomycetota bacterium
GAACCCTGGCCTTGCGCAAGTAGACTGCGCCCACTTCGACACGCTCACGCTTGGGGCGAATCTTCCGCGGGAAACCCAGGTCCTAGGGGCCCCTGCGCCGTGATCGAAGCAGGCGCTGGTCCCACGCCTGCAACACAAGTGCCCACGGGGCGCGCATGGGCTGAGAGGGGAACGGATGGCGAGCGTGTTCAAGCCGTTGGAATGGGCGCTGGGGCGGTTCTCCGTCGACATGGGTATCGACCTGGGCACGGCCAACACGCTGGTGTGCGTGCGCGGCCGAGGCATCATCCTCAACGAGCCCAGTGTCGTGGCTGTCAAGAAAGGCACCAACGAAGTATTGCTCGACGGCATGGCGGTCGGCCATACGGCCAAGGCCATGCTCGGCAAGGTTCCCGGATCGATCGAAGCCATTCGCCCGCTGCGCAACGGCGTCATCGCGGACTTCGAAGTAACCGAGCGCATGCTGCGCTATTTCATCACCAAGGTGCACGAGGGCCGGCAGTGGGTGAAGCCCCAAGTCGTGATCTCGGTGCCGGTGGGAATTACCGCGGTCGAACGCCGCGCAGTCATCCACTCGGCGGAACGTGCCGGTGCGCGCCGCGTATTCTTGATCGACGAGCCCATGGCCGCCGGCATTGGAGTGCAATTGCCCGTGACCGAACCGCGCGGCTCGCTGATCGTCGACATAGGCGGCGGCACCACGGAGATTGCCGTGCTCGCTTTGGCCGGCGCCGTCGTGGCCACCTCGCTGCGAATCGCGGGCGACGAAATGGACGAGGCCATCGTCAACTACATGCGCCGCCAGCACAATCTGGCCATCGGCGAGCAATCGGCCGAGCGCATCAAACTCACCATCGGCTCGGCTTGGCCCATGGCCCAAGAACTCTCCATGGAGGTCAAGGGGCGCGACACCATCAGCGGTTTGCCGCGGCGTACCGTGGTGACTTCGATCGAGATCCGCGAAGCACTCAGCGACCCGCTGCGTCAGATTTGCGAAGCGACGCGCTCGATCCTGGAAGAGGCGCCGCCGGAAATCTCGGCCGACTTGGTGGAGAGCGGCGTGACTCTAGTGGGCGGCGGTGCGTTGTTGCTCGGAATCAGCGAAATGATCAGCGACTACCTGGGAATTCCCGCCAAGGTCGCAGACGATCCACTCACGGCCGTGGCCCGCGGCTGCGGAGTGTTCCTTGACAAGCTCGACGTGTTTTCGCGCGTATTGTCCACCGAAGACGACGACTAGGCCGGCGACCGGACGCAAAGCGTTCCGGCGGATCGCGGCCGATTCTGTTCCCTAAGGCGGCAAGCATCCCTACCTGAGCGAGGCGACCAGCGTGGCATCGACAACGCAAAGTGTCCTGGGCGGCCTGGGTTTGGCGCTGATGGTCGGCGCCTCGCTGGCAGGCAACGCGCGACTCGAGCGCGGTTTGGGCTATGCGCTTTCTCCCCTGCGTGCCGTGGCGGAAGTGGCTGCACCCCTGTCTTGGCTCGGCATGCGCACCGCGCGGGCAAGCGAAGGGAGTTTCGTGGCCTTGGAGGAGGCGGACGGCAAGGAACGGCAGCTACTTGCCGATGCCCAGGACCGCTTCACCACTCCACAACTTCAGCAATTGAATGCGGGCCGCAGTTTCCTGCCGGCGGAAACCGTTGGCAGACCCCAGGGGCGACTGGATGGCTTGCTCCTGCGCTGCGCGCCCGCGGGACTGGAGCGCGTTCGGCCGGGCATGCCGGTCGTTTCCGGCAACTGGTACGTCGGGCGCATCGAGCGCGTGGACCATGAACGCCAACTCGCCATCGCGCGGCTGGTAACCGAGCGCGATTTCCGCGTGGGATCGACGATGCAGGACGAAGCCGATGCGCAAGCGAACACGAGCCAAGCCGAATCCAAGGCGCGCATGGTCGTGGGCGGACTGGCCGAGAGCATCAAGCCCACCAGCAGCAAGATCATCTTGGCAGTACGCAATGCTTCACGCACGCTCACCGCGGGCAAGTGGCTGGTGGTCGACGAAGAGTTCTCCGGCGAAGAGCCATTTCGCGAGCAAGCGCGCGGTTTCTTGCTGGGACGTGTGCAGCAACTGGGTACCTCAGCCGGCGAGCCGGAGTATGGGGCACTGCCCGCCTTGGATTTTCGCGCCGGGCTGTATCGAGTGGCGATCGTTGGACCTGAATCGTGTTTCGTCGGGTCCGGGATGGAACTCTCAGACGTGCTCCTGGGCGAAGATTGGATCGCGGCGCGATCGCTCACGCGCGGAGATCCGAATGCCGCGCGCGCATCGCTCAAGCTTGCCTTGGGCGCACGCAACGGCGCGCGCGTCGGCGCGGCCGTGGTCTTCAGCTCGCGCATGATCGGGCGGGTGCTGCGCACTTCCCCGCTGTGCGTCGACGTGCAACTCGTGGGAGAGAGCGGCTTTTGCGCACCTGCGCTCGCGCAAGTGGAAGGCATCGAGAAGCCCATCGAGCTCGGCCGCATCGTGTCGCTGGGTTGGAGTGACAAACAGGGCACGCGCGTGCGTTTCCTGGCCGACGGGCTCGCCAGCCGCGAATTGCAGCAGGACTTGTTCGAAAAGGACACTGCGGTGCCGGCCACGATCTTCAGCGGCTCCGGCGATCTGCTGGTGCCGGCCGGTTTGATCCTGGGGCACGCGTTCC
>JAKFYL010000272.1 GCA_021730845.1 Planctomycetota bacterium
GAAGAAGGCAAGCACGCGCCGCAGTTGGTGTTGCGCCGGAAACGGTGTGTTCGAGTCCGACCGCAAGCGAGAGCACGCGCGGATTGAGGACTTGTTGGCGCTGGCAGCACGCGGCAGCGAACTCACCCTGACCGTTGTTCCTAGGAGGCTGGCGCTCCGTATGGGGATCGACCGCGACGGAGATGGCGCCTTGGACCTGGACGAAGTCGAGCGCGGGAGTGACCCCGCCGATCCGAGCAGCCGGCCACAGGAAGGAGAGTAATCGGGGCTTGGCCGGGGCTGCCAAGCGTCCGGCTGGGCCCGTCGTCGCCGCGTCCAAAAGCTAGAGTCCGTCCAGACTTTGGAGCGTTCCAAGTCTGTGACCCCTCGTCAGGCAGCGGCCAGGCCCGGTGGGAGCCTACGCACTATGAGGTACGAAACTTGCCCTACCCAGCTGTCCCGGGACCCCGCTCGAGGACCCGCAACCTACTTCGGAGCTTGGTCCGCCTTGGCGCGGCCTGGCTGCCACGCTGCGCTCTCCTGCGAATTTCGGCTCGTTCTTGAATATCCCTTTCAACCCCAAACTTCTACACAGGAGCATACATGCTCAGACGAACCACGCAGGTGGTCGGCCTTACCGCCGCACTGGCCCTGACCAGCAGCGTCCTTTCTGCTGGTGTCATCACCGGTCAGTTCAAGGACAACCAAGGCAACCCCGTCAAGCACGCGATCTTTCAGGTCGAGTCCATGGACGATGGCGACATCATTCCGCTCGTGAACGGTGGCTTCACCGACGCAAACGGCAACTTCACCACCACGATCACGCCCAATGGCGACTATCGCCTGACGGTGTTCCCGCAAGCACCACCCCTGTCTTCGCTCGTTACCGGGCGGTTCGAGGACATCACCGTCGGCAGTACCCCGAGCAACTTGGGGGTCCTGCAACTCGAAATTGGCGCCAACCTTTCGGGACGCGTCGTCAACAGCATGGGAGGTCCGCTTCAGGAGGTGCAGTTGGAGTTCTTGAATCCTCCGGATTTTCAAGCACTGGACATGAGCGGCGGCTCGACGAACGTGCAGGGCTACTTCAGCGTCACCGTTCCGTTCGGGCAGTGCGAAGTGCACTTTGAACCAGGCCCTGTGCCGTACTACGGGTCAGGCCAAGCGCCCATCACGAAGTTCTTCAACGTGACGGGTCCGATAGCGCTGGGCGATGTGGTCATGCCTCCCGGCTTCATCATCTCTGGTGTCGCACGACGCCAGTCGGACAATTCGCCGGTGGTCGACGCCGAAATCGAAATCGTCAAGTCGGCAACGGGCGAATCCGTTTGGTCCCACAAGAACAAGACCAGCGAAACGGGCAGCTTCGCCGTCGTGGTCGCGGCCGGAACCTATGATTTCGCCGTGGTTCCTGACCCCGACGACTTGCTCGCCGCCAAGGTCGTGACCAACCGCACGGTGCCTCCGGGAGGCTCGCTCGGGACGCTGCTGCTCACGGACGGCGTGGAAATGAAGGGTAAGGTCAAGGACCCTGCCAACACGGGACACGCTGGCGTCTCCATTTCGGTGGTGAATTCGGCTACCCAACAAAACGTGTTCATTCCCAACGCAAACACGACGGCGGGTGGCAGCTACAAGACCGTGGTCCCCGTGGGCACGCTCGACGTGACTTTCGATGCGCCATTCTCGTTGCCGCTCGGCACGGCCAAGGTGACAGGTGTCGTTGCGAACCAGGACTTCGAGCTCGACGCAACCGTACCTTCCGTGCCGTTCTATTCGACGGTGGGTTCCGGCGCCGCGGGCCTGGGCGGGGTCACGCCCCAGATCAGCGCAACGGGCGGCACGCCGCGCCTTGGCAACTCGGCTTACACCGTGCAGTGCACGCAAGCAGCCGGCGGAGCCAAGGCCATTGTGTTCGCATCGATCGGATCGACCTCTGGCCTGGGCGGCACCTTTTCCGGCACGCGCCTGCTGGGCAGCCACGCACTGGTCAACTTCGTGCAATTGAGCGGAACGCTCGGCGAAGTCGGCACAGGCAGTGGCAGCTTCGCATTGCCAGTGGCCGAGAACCCCTTGCTGGTGGGCAGCCTCATTCGCGCTCGTTTCCTCATCCTGGATGCCGCCGCACCTGGCGGTCGTTCCATGACGCAGGAACTCAACGCGACTGTCTGCCTTTGAGGCTGAAAGATCGTTGGTGCGCATGGATCAGCCCTGGCGCACCGGCAACCTGACGAGCAGTCTTTGGGAAGCGGCTCGCGCGTTGACTCGCGCGAGCCGCTTCCACGCCTGCGCTACGGTGCTCGAAACATGATTTGGATCAGGCCGGACACCGGCATCAGCGGCTACCAGGATCGTTGCACCCTATGCTCACTTTGCGCCGCGGATCGATGGCCGAGACGACGGTTCGACAGCCGCCGCTGTGTAGGTTGACGAGCCGCAGCTCGAGCATGCGTTTCTTCCCAACCAACGGACTGTTGTTTTCGGTGTAGCGGACTTCGCTATCCGCTGCCGGCCACGCCCAGTACAGGACCGTTTCCGAGTCCGCGAAACCGATAGCCCCCGGAAACATCGCACTCGGAGCCGATACCGGCCGGGAAACGTTCGTGGACAAGTCCAACGCGCGCCAATGCAAGTCGAAATCGCGCACAAGAAGC
>JAKFYL010000281.1 GCA_021730845.1 Planctomycetota bacterium
CGTTACTGGAACTGAATGCTTGGTGTCCATCGCTGCTCCTTACCCCGTCGATGACGGGGGGCTGGGAGGCGCTGGCCAAGGCCCTGATGGCTACTAAAACTTGGAAACCTTTGCGTTGAGCACCACACGAGGACCTCAAGTGGTCGAGCAGCAAGGCACTGAAGACAGCCGGGATCCAGGACGATTGGCCAGTGCTCGAGCCCAGGGTGATGCGATGAGGAATGCAGCTCGAAACGCTGCGTTGGTTTTCTTGGCAGCGCGCTTTGGCACTGGGTGCGGATCAACACGAAACGCCCCGACGAGCCCGTACACGCCTGCAAGCGAAGCTGAACGCAACACTACCAAGGCGGAACGTCTGACGCGCGAAGCCGCGTCGCTCATCGCAACTGATCTCGCGACAGCAGAAGCGTTCCTGCGCGAAGCGCTTGCGCACGATCTGTACTTTGGACCCGCCCACAACAATCTAGGCGTCGTGTTCCTGAAGCGCGAGATGCACTATGAAGCGGCCGGGGAGTTTGAGTGGGCGAAAAAACTCATGCCGGGCCACCCCGATCCGCGCGTGAATCTAGCCCTGGTCTTGGACGATGTCGGGCGAACGGAAGAGGCGCTTGCGAGCTACACGGCCGCGCTCGAAGTCTGTCCGGGCTACGTGCCCGCCATCCAAGGGCTGGCATTGACGACGCTGCGAGCAGGCCGCGACGATCCCAAGCTCGCGGATTGGTTAGACACGATCGCAATCCAGGGAGAAACGCCCGAGTGGAGTGACTGGGCAAGAGGCAAGTTGGTCGGTCAAGCTGATCGCGACTAGCAGCATCAACTTGCTGCCTGCGCTATCGGCGCTTTGACGCTGCCAATCGTCGGGGGCTCTCTTGTGCAGTCAACTAACTTGACAGTGATCGTAGCGGATCCCTAGACGGCGATCTAAAGCCGCGCACTTCGACATGCGCCTTGCGCGGGCCTCTAGTCGCGGTACGCGGCGTGGCAATCCTTGCAGGACTTGCCAAGTAGCTTCATGCGCGCGGAGAGTTCGGCCGTGGTGAGGTTTCCGGCCACGAATCCGTCCTCGAGAGATTGAGCCAAGGCGGAAGACTCGCGCAACCAATCCCGCAACTCCTGCGGTTCGCTTTGCAGCTTCTCTGCCTGGGACAGTTGTCGCAGCAAGTCCGCGATGCGTCCGGCCTGCGCCGCGGGCACCAAGTCGGGGTGATCGTCGGGCACACCCCAGGCGACCTCTTCGCTGCTCTTGAGGTCTTCGAAGGCCTCGTCGATCGCCACCATGGCCTGCACCATGTCGTTGGTCTTGGCGACGCAGGGGAAGTCGGCCGGGGCGGCATCGAGTTGTGCCTTGGATGCCGGCGTAGCGCTCGTCACGCTGCGAAACAGCCCGGTGTAGTTGGGCGCGGTCCCCGAGACTTTCATGCGTTCCAGGGCTTGCTGCGGCTCCAATTCCGAAAGCAGCACGGTGGCGACGCCCAGCGCTGCTGCGCTGCGGTGTTTGCCGTGGTGGCAGTGCAAGTACACCGGGCCGGGCAAGTCGCGGAGCGCGCGCGCAAGTTCCAACGCGCGTTCTGGTTCGACATCGTCGTAACCGATGGGCAAGTGCACGTAACGCATGCCTTGCGCGGCTGCGCGGTCCACTTCCGGTACGGCGCCATCCACGGAAATGATGGTCTTGACGCCCAGCTCTGAGAGCGAAGCAAAGCCCGCTTCTCCCTCGGGCACGGCTCCCGAATACCGACCCGATCCATATGCAACCACGTTGTGGAGGCCTGGGTAGTCGGCTGCCACCGAAGCCTGAACCTCCGGAAACTGGAGCCGGTCCGGAGCCGGAGCCGTGGACGAACCAAGAGCGAGCTTGGATTCCGGTGCAACTTGCCCGGCGGCCCCGGTGCGAACCTCGGGGGGCCGCGGCTGGGCTTCACAGGCGAGGAGCATGCACAAGGCTGAGGTCGCCGCCAGCGTAGCTGCAAGATGTCGGTTCATGGGCCTTAGCTAGGCAATTCGTGTGCCGCCAGTCCTAGGAGTCTAGCGCACGACCTCGGCAGCCTCGCTACGCGGTCGTTTGGGGGTGCGACTGGGGTATTCCTCCGGGCTCCGCTAGGGAAACCAACACGGGAGGTGTGTCCGCCGGGTCACGGGATGTTCCTCTTGGCAGTCTGAGCGTCACCTTTTGGTAACACGAGCCTGCCGCGGGAGACGGCTCACGCGCGCAGTTCCTCTTCGCAAAACTCACCCGCGTCCAGGCGCCAGGAGCGCAGCTTGGCGCTCCCCGCCTGGTCGACTTCCACGATCAAGTAGGACCAATTGGGCTGCGCGGCTAGGCGGTCTAGGTGCGAGGGTTCGGCGACCTGGTTGGGGTGGCTGTGCCAGATTCCCACCACGTCCATGCCCAGGCTCTCTGCGCAGTCGTGGGCTTTTACCAAATCGACGGGATCGAGCTCGAAGCGCGCGGCTTCGCGCGCGAGGTTGCGCGCCGAAAACACTTGCGACACTTCGATCCAGCCGCCGTCGCTGCGCCCGATCAGCACGCCGCATTCTTCGCGCGGGTACGTTCGCAGGGCGCGGTATTCGATTTCACGGCGCAAGGCGCGCGGAAGGCGCAGGATCGTGAAGCGCTTGGGATCGATCATGAC
>JAKFYL010000113.1 GCA_021730845.1 Planctomycetota bacterium
AACCAAGGCTACTGCACTTCGCTGATCAGCTCTTCGGGATGCGAACCTTCCGTGAGCTCTTCGGGCGCGCCCAGCCTCACGAATCCCGCGGGATTCATCATCACCGCCAGGAACATCGAAACCGGCCAGAACGGCTTGATGTTCTACGGCGCAACGGGCAAGGAGAATCTGCCCTTCTTCGGAGGAACTTTGTGTGTCGGCGCTCCGCTGTACCGCATGCAGATCAAGGACTCGGGAGGAACCGGGACGTGCGACGGTGTGTACAACTACACCCTGACGGAAGTCCTGGCGCATCCCGATGGCGGCCTCGTGATCGGAGCTGGCTCCGTCATCAACTGCCAAATGTGGTATCGCGACCCGCCGGCACCTCTGACCGTGGGCCTGACACACGGGCTCGAGTTCACGATTTGCTTGTAGCCGCGCCCTCTGGCCCGCCTTGGGCGGCCGCCGGATAGGCAAATAGGTCAAGGAAACGAGGCTGGTCGACCCCGTCGCACGGGGGCGGCCAGCCTCGCTCGATTCCATCGGCCCAACGACTGGAAAAAGCACTCGCACATGTACTAGCGCGCCGAAATCCCCAGCTTGGCCTCTAAGGTCCGGGCACGAATTTGCCGAGGGATCCGAGCATGCGTTTCCTGCTTTCTGTGCCCCTGTGCTTGCTCCCACTGGTCGCTGGCTGCGCGCAATCCACCGACACTGCGGATCCGAAAACTGCGCTGGCTCCTGGGCTCGAGTTGGAGATTGCTTTCGACGGCACTTGCGCGCCAGTGGCTTCTGCCCAGCTTTCGTGCCAGGCGATCCCGAAGGAGATCACCTACGGCGCGGGAGTCGAAGGTCAGGCAGCCAGATTCGACGGGCTTGGCGCGGCCGTGCACTTGAGCGGGCTCGCGAACCTGGGCATTCGAAACTCGATGACTTTGGAGTGCTTCGTCAACGCGGATGACTGGACGATTCCAGGTAGGAAAGTTGCCAGCCTGCAGAGCGTGATCTCGCATTCGACGATTTTCGGTCTGGCTTTGGACACCCATTCTCGGTGCGTTGCGGCCAACCTTACGCCTTCGGGCAGGGACAAGCCGATCCGTTTGGAAGGCGGTCGACTCGAGCCGAAGACCTGGTACCACGTGGCACTTTCGTACGATGGCCAGTTCGCACGCCTGTACTTGAATGGCCTCGAGGTCGCCCTGGAAGCCGCGCCTGGTGAACTCGTGCTCAACGATGCACTCGATCTGACACTGGGAACTTGGTTCAAGGCCAATCAAGCGTTTCAAGGTCAGCTCGACTCGGTTCGCCTATGGTCGCGGGCACTGACTCCCGAAGAACTCGCCGCGCGCGCGTCGCGCTTGTCGGCTACCGGCGCGCCCCCCATCGCGCGGCGCTAGCGCCCTGGCCTGCTCCTGGTCGGTATCCAGCCGGAATCGACTGCGGCTACACCTAGAATGAGCGGGTCACCCTGGCCCTAGATGCCAAACGCCCCATTGATCGAAGGCCAGGCTCAATCAGCCATCCCCCATCAAAGCCTGGCCGCAGTGTTCCTGCGATTCCTGCGCTTTGGCTGCTTGGCATTTGGAGGCCCGGTGGCGCAGATCGGCATGCTGCAACGCGAGTTGGTCGAGCGCGAGCGCTGGATCTCGATGGAACGCTTCCAGCGCGCGCTCGCGGTGTACCAAGTGCTGCCCGGGCCCGAGGCCCACGAAATGTGCGTGTACTTCGGCATGCTGGCGCGCGGCCGTTGGGGCGGTTTTCTGGCTGGGCTTGGTTTCATGCTTCCCGGCTTGGTGCTCATGTTGTTGGCGAGTTGGCTGTACGTTTCGACGAGTGGTGCGTTCACGCACGAATGGCGGCCGGTGTTCGCAGCGCTGCAGGCGGCAGTCTTGGCCTTGATCGTAAGGGCCGTGCACCGCATCGGTGCGCACGCACTCCACGATCGGCCGCTGCAAGTGGTAGCTTTCCTTGCGCTGCTTGGAAGCCTGTGCGGAGCGCACTTTTTGGTCCAGCTCGTCGCAGCGGCGTTGCTCTTTTCGAGTTGGTCCCAAGGACGCCGATGGACCAGCGCCGTGGTGGTTGCGCTGTGGGCCGCCTGCATCGTCTATGCGCTGGTTTCCCAAACGGGCGCGAGCAAACCGATCATCGCCGGCCTAGCGACTGCGCCGCACTTGGGTCAACTATTCCTATCGGGGCTCAAGAGCGGGCTGCTGACATTCGGCGGGGCCTACACGGCCATCCCGTTCCTGCGCGAGGACGCGGTCACGCGGGGTGGCTTCATCACCGACGCTCAATTCTTGGATGGGATCGCGCTCGGAGGCATTCTGCCGGCACCATTGGTCATCTTCGCGACTTTCGTGGGCTATGTCGGAGGCGGATTGGCAGGCGCCTTGGTCATGACCTGCGGAATGTTTCTGCCTGCATTCGGGTTCACCATGCTGGCACATGACTTCTTCGAACGCGTCACGAACAGCCCGCGCGTACGCAGCGCCTTGGCCGGAGTCATGGCGGCTGTAGTCGGTTTGCTCGCGCCCGTTTGGGAAACCAGCGCATAGACGATGCAGGCGGCCCACAGCGCAACCACCACGGCGCTGGTCCATCGGCGTCCTTG
>JAKFYL010000283.1 GCA_021730845.1 Planctomycetota bacterium
CCCGAGCACTCGCCCCCGAGCACGCGCCCCCGAGCACTCGCCCCCGAGCACTCGCTCCGGGCGCCGATCGCGATGCCGGAGAGCGAATTCTTGCGCAGTCGCAGGTGCTACTTTCACCACGGACGGACGATCTGCGTCGCCACGCGGTCGCGGCGGAAACGACGATGGGCCCGAGTCTTGTTGGTGCAGCGAACAGACTAAGGAGGCCCATCGACGCTTCTGCCTCCGGTCCGAGCGCGTATTGGACATCTCCCAATGATCCCCAGCAAGCCCAACATGCTGCCGTTCCCGGCGCTCTGTCTCGCGCGCCGCGCCTACGGGCGCCGGCTTCCGCCGCAAAAATGGACGGGGCGGAGTGAACTCGAGCCCTGAACTTTGGTAACTAGCAAATAGACCCGTACCGGCCATGGTCAGGCGCGCCCCATGATCGCCCAAACGGGAGATCCACGCGTTCTGTCGGGCCTTGCGGCGCCCTACCCCACAGAGTCCGGAACGCGAACAGACTTGTGGAAACGAAGCGTTCGCCCGTGGCGAATCTCAGCGGGCGAGCGGCCGCCGGTCCTGCGCCAAGCTGCGTACGGCACGGCCCAGGTGACGCCCGCGACGAAATCGGCACCTGAGCTGCTCGACCTGGGAAGGGGGACAATCCACAATTCGAAGCCATGAGCCAAGAACTCGCGCGCCTGGAATCCATGGTTGGCGAATTCGGCGACGCTTCGGTGACGCGCGAAAAACTCAAACGGGTCACGCAACTTGGGCGCGCGTCCATGAAATCGGCCAAGGCGGTCCTGCGACTGCACGAAGCGCTGTGCTTCCTGCGGGCCTACCCCGACGATGTGCAGATTCTGGAAGCTGTCGAGCAGTTTCTGAACGCGTTCCATGCGCGCGCCGATGTGCGCAAGTATCGCAACCAACTCGCGGATTCCGGCGTCGCCGGTACGGACATCACGTATGGCTTTTTCGCCGAGATGGCGCGTTGGCTCGCTGCGCGTTGGCCAGAGCGCTTGCACGTCGTTTGGGACGAAGTCGAAGATGCGGAGAAAATCGAGAGTTGTCTGCACCTACTTGCGCACTACTCGGAAACGCCGTTTTTCGACGAGTGGACGTACTCGATGCAGCGCTGGTGCCAACTGCTGGCCAAGGACGGCGAAGCGGATGGGACCTTTCTCGTGCAGCGTTTCGCAGCCCTGAACTTGCCTCCGATGGTCCACGAATGGCTGTACCAGCACATGGGACTGGTGCTATGCCTGCGCGGCGGCGCTGACACTCCCTCGCGCACGCGAGCCAAACGCCTAACAGGTCCGATTCGCTTCCAAGGTGCACCACTCGACCGCGCACGCCCCAAGCTGGCCCAAGCCTTGCTCGAGACCGATTTCGAGGTTCGCGAAGTTTCGCCGAGCGAGGGTGCGCATTGGATCGACCTGGCGCGCGAAGCCCTGGTCACGCGCAGCCGCGACCTCGACGCCTTTTCCTACGGAGATCCAAACGACGTGCGTGTGGTGGATTTCAAGGACGGCTTGGTGTTCGTCGCTGTGGGCGTCGAGCCCAAGCGCAGACTGCTGCTGGAAGCTGTATACGCCTTCTTGACCCTGAAAAACGGCGTGCCAATCGGTTACGTGCTGAACAGCGCTCTCTTCGGTTCCGCGGAGGTCGCCTACAACGTGTTCGAGACCTACCGAGGCGGCGAATCCGCGCGCATCTACGGCCGCGTACTAGCCATGGTTGCCAAGCTCTTTGGCGCGGACACCTTCGCCGTATATCCCTACCAACTGGGCGATGAAAACGAGGAAGGCCTGCGCTCGGGCGCCTGGTGGTTCTATCAGAAGCTCGGATTTCGAGCCAAGCATGCGCCCACGTTGGCCTTGATGCGCCGCGAGGAAACACGCATGGCCAAACGCCCCAAAGCGCGTTCGAGCATCGCCACGCTCAAGCAACTCGCCAAAGAAAACGTCTACTACCACAGCGGCGCGCCCCGCCAAGATGTGATCGGAGTCTTACCCCTCTCCCACGTCGGCGCCGCAGTTTCCCGCCACCTGGCGCGCACCTACGGCTCGGACCGCGAACGCGGCTCCAGCGAATGCCTAGACCGCGCTCAATCCCTCCTACCCGCCCACTCCCCCGAAACCTGGAACGCGGACGAACGCCAAGCTTTCGAACGCTGGGCGCCACTGGTATGCGTACTGCCCAACGTCGAACAATGGTCGCCAGCCGAGCACGCGGCGCTGCTATCCATCATTCGTTCCAAGGGCGGTCGACGCGAAGCCGATTTCGTACACCAGTTCGACCTCCACCCACGCCTCCGCTCTGCAATCGTCGAACTAGCTCGCACCGCTCCGCCCAGCAGCTAACACAGTCTCCGAGGCCGCCACCCGAGAGCACCCAAAGTCCCGACGCGGCCTGAATGACGTCCCAACTCCGGCTCCGCCAGTACTCGCAGCCGCACCAAGCCCGGGGCTCACCGTGGATCAGGGGGCTCACCGTGGATCCGGGGGCTCACCGTGGATCCGGGGGCTCACCGTGGATCCGGGGCTCACCGTGGATCCGGGGCTCACCGTGGATCCGGGGGCTCACCGTG
>JAKFYL010000318.1 GCA_021730845.1 Planctomycetota bacterium
GTGCTGGCGGGGCACATTGCGGGCCGAAGGGCTGGGGCTTTGTTTGAGAATGGGCACTGCCTTCGACTCGGCGCCCGCCACGCACAGGCGCGGATCGCGGGCTGGATGCGCAGGGCACAGATCCGGCGCGCCAGCGCGCACTCGCTGCGGCACACGTTTGCCAGCGGCCTGTATCAGCGCAGCCGGGACGTGCTCTTAGTACGCACTGCGTTAGGGCATCGTTCGATCACCAGCACCATGGTGTACGCCCAGGCCAGCGCCGAGGACGTGCGACGCTTCTTGTAGGCGCAGGGGTTCGGCTCGCGGGCAGCGCCACCGACGGGGGCTTGGGAGGATCAGGGCCCGCGAAGTGGAACAGGTTGTGCTCAGTTGTGCCTGAATGGCGCGAGAAAATAGCTCGCGAATGCCCGGTCGCGAAGGGAACGCCGCCCTTGTCGGCCCCCCCGCGGGATGACCGCAGGGGCCCCATCTGGCACCGGTCGAACAGTCGCGGCGGCCTCCACGCGCAGGGGGGAAACTGAAGCTCCAAGGGTATGGGTAGACGCCCTACCGAGGTGATCGCAAACGGCGCAGCGACACCCGGTGGGTCCCTTCTACCGGAGTCCCGTTCCACGCAAGGCGCTCGCTCGCCCAAGTCTCAAGATTCCAGCGTGAACGCCAATGAGTTATGACCTTAGTATTGGCGGGACTCACCAGCATGGAATCGAGAAGCAGCAAGAAAGGCATCCCTTCAGTGGGCGACTTGTCCAAGGCCATGGCAAAGGATGGCTGGGACCCAGAGAATCCGAGCGACGAGTGCCGGGCTGAACTAGCTCGACCTCCTTTCCAGGAACCTGCAAGGCTCCAGCCATTTGACGTTTTTGCACTTCACGTCGAGATCAACTTTCTCAAATTGTGTCAACGATACCTTCGCGGGCCGCTTGGCGAAGAGTCGTGGAACACCCAGACTTACTTATGGAAGTGTGCTATCTGGTTCGTCATCCGCCATTCGCCGGTGACAATTGTTGGAGTGCTCGATGAAGCTCGAGTTCGGCGACTTTTGGCGGATCTAGACGAGTGGCACGATAAACGGCTGCTGCCGGCGAGTGCAGAACTGTGTGAAGCCATGAGAACTGGGGATTTCCGGAAACCCCTCGAGGACTACGAGCCCGCGCTTTCAAATCTCGCCCACGACCGCAGCCTCGGGTTGTGCGATTTTGAACGTGACGTCAGAAACATGCGGAAGGGGCATGCGATGCACCTGACCCAAGAGCTTTCCGCAAAGCCGGAGCGTGCAGCGCAGGAAGTGCCGCCCCACTCCATGCTCGACTGGTACTTGATACTCGGTCAGGCCGAGGAGCTTTGCCACTTCGACGACGAACGAAAGCTGAGCATCCGTCCACTGTGCGTAAAATCTAGTCTGGACAAGCAACTCGGAAAGCCACCCGAGCGGCACGATACCACGCCACTCGATGAGACCACCCACCCCACATGCACCCGAGCACCTGACGAGAACATCAACATTGCAGACGCCACGGCCCGATTCGACAACGCGTTGAAGGCTCTTCCCGCAGGCACATCGAATGTCATCGAGCGGGTCATGGCCAGCAGGGCCGCCATTGATGCTGCACGCTTCCTCGACGGAATCGAAGCCGCAAGTGCTCATCCACATCCAGGCAAGCAAGCCGCCCTTTTGCGTGAAGCTTTGGGAGGCAATGTGAGCAGGAAGGACATCGCCAGCCTGTTTGAACTATCGGAGAAGCAGGTCAGGGTGGCGGAAGGCCGTGTTCTTTCCGCGCTCAAGAAATCCAAGAAAAAGGGCAAATCCGAGGTGTAGGCAGGCCTTAGGGGGTATGAACCCCCAAGACTCGACTCTCGCGGCCAGCCTGTTGGCGGCCATTGTTCTCCCGGATATCGCTGATTTGGGCGCATTGGAGTCCCATACTGGACTGCCAAGAGCCGCCCTCACAGCCGAGCTGGAAAGTGGTCGGCTCAAAGGCCGGAAGGTGGCTGGGAGGTGGCTTGTCCACCGAGACGAAGTAAGGCGCTGGCTGTGCCGGCGCTCGCAACGTTCGAGCATCGGCCCGTACGGACTCGGCGACGAAAAGGACCTGCAGTCATGACGGCCACCTCATCAGAACTGCACGGCTTGGACAATTCGAATTCAGCTACCAATCGAACCGATGGAGACTCCTCGCAGGCAGATGGAATAGGAAGGTTGACCGCTTTCCACGACAGCCTGATTCGGCGTTCATCCATCAGTCCCGAACTAGCAGCCGAGCGCGGCTATCGCAGCGTGCTGTCCAAAGGCGAGTTAGAAGCTCTGGAATTCAAGGGCAATCAGGCACGTGTCCCAGCGCTACTGATCCCGATCCACGACGTGCACGGCAATGTCGCCACCCACCAGATTCGGCCCGACGCACCGAGAGTCAATGCCAAGGGTAAAGCGGTCAAGTACGAGACTCCCACGGGATCTCGCATGGTGCTCGACGTTCCGCCCCGCGCGCGACGGTGGCTCGCCGACCCCAAGCGCGCCTTGTACATCACAGAAGGCGCGCTTGGGGTCGGCGAGCC
>JAKFYL010000133.1 GCA_021730845.1 Planctomycetota bacterium
GAGGCGTGAATCGTCCCCGAATGGATGCGCGCCAAGAACACCTTGCCCACGTGCGGGTCGCTCTTGACGTTGAACACCGTGGCGGCCAGCGGCAGCGCGGCATCGTGCGCCAATTGGGCGCCATCGGCGGCGACCGCCTCGAATAGGTCCGGGTGCGGTCCATACTCGCGCAGGAACTCGACCAGTTCCTTCAATCCGGCGCCCGAGATCGGATTGACGGGGAGCACGGGAATGAGCGATCCGTGCGCGATGGCGACCGGCATCTTGGCGTGCAGGTCGTCGTCGGTGAGCGTTTCGGTTTCCAAGTAGCGTGTGAACAACTCCTCGTCGTCACCGCAAGCATCCATGACTCGGTCCATCAACGGACGGCGCCACGGGCTGTTTGGATCCGTCCACACTTTGGCGAGCGTGGAAAACTTGGGACCGCTTTGATCGGGCACGTATACAGGAACGCAAGTGGGCCCAATGAAACGCGCCAATTCGGCGAGCGTATTGTCGAAGCTGGTGTGCTCCACATCCAGGTGCGTCACGATGATCATGCGCGCGCGGTGCAGCTCTCCGCCCAGTTCGAGCTTCTTGCGCAAGTTGTAGGTCACTTTGCCGGACGCGGACACGACGCCGATGACCGTGTCGGCCGCCCAGGTTCCTGCAATCGCGTCGGCGGCGAAATCCGCGTAGCCCGGTGTGTCGATCAGAGACCACTCGTAGCGATCATGGGCCGCCTGCACGAGCGCCATCTGCAGGGTATGACCTTTCTCCTGGGATTCCGGCTCGGTATCGCAGATGCTGGTCTTGTCGGCAACGGAACCCTTGCGCGGCACGATCCCGAGCGTGAACGCCAAGGCGTCGACCAGGGATGTCTTGCCGGAGGAGGGGTGGCCTACAAAGGCCACGTTGCGCACGGAATCGAGGGCTCGGCTCATCGTTGCCTCGGAATCGGCTAGCTGGATTGGGATCGGTCGGCCAAAGGGACCGTCACCCGGCGGCAGTGCGCCGGGAGCGGCACATGGGTGCATGGTACGCAACCGTCGCGCGGCTGGCCACCGCCGCCCGAGGTAGGCAGCGGACCTAGCGTGGCAGCCGTGCAATGCAAACGCGCGACCCAAGCGGGCCGCGCGCGTGAAAAGGTGCAAGTCCAATGGGGCTTGCCGCTCGAAGCATCGTGGGCCAAGCAGCCTGTGGTGAAAGTCGCGTAGCGAGGCGAAGCGCACATTCGCCATGCAAGAAGCGCGACAGAGGGGCGGCGGAAGCGGCCTTCCTGGCCGCTGAGCACGACCCGACGAGCGCAACGCCGCAGGGCGAACGTGCGCGAAGCCGCACTAGCCACATTCACCACGGGCAGCTAGGCCGCCCCACGGCGGGAACTCCCGGCTAGCGGCCTAGGTCCGCTCGCGACTAGCGCCGGACGACGGTGATCTCCACGCGCCGGTTCTTGGCTTTGTTGGCAAGCGTGTCGTTGCTGGCCAGCGGGCGGTACTCGCCCATGCCCGAGACCACGCACTGATCGTCGGGAATGCCGGTTTGTTCGACCAGGTAGTGCAAGACGGCCTTGGCACGCGCATACGACAAATCGCGGTTGGTCTCGTACTTGGACTTCTTGATCGGATCCGAGTCGGTATGCCCTTCGATGCGGTACTCGGCGTCCTGGTACTGCGCAGACAGCGTCTTGGCCACGGCCTTCAACGCGTTTTGGCCGCTCTTGGACAATTCGGCTTTGCCCGACGGGAAGGAGATCTCCGTGGGAATGGTCAGTACGAGATTGCCGTCGCGCGTGCCGTAGCCGACGCCGGCCTCGTCCAGACCCGGGAACGACTGCGTGGAGGATTTTTCGGGTGTGGCCAGCAGCTTGGCGTTGGCCTCGGCGAGTGCGTTCTCGAGCGATTCCTTTTGGAAATTCGCATCGTTCAGCTCACCTTTCAATCCCGAGCGCTCTTCGCGCAGGGCGCGATTCTCGGACTCCTTGTCTTCGAGCAAGGAGCGATATTGGTTGCTGGAAACGCAGCTCGCAAGCAGACAGACGAGTGCGGCGATAGGGGCGTGAATGGATCTCATGGCTTTTTGCAATGTCTCAGTTGATGGGAATTCGTGTGGAGCGGCGCCCGTGGATCACTCGGGCCCCGGAACAATCATCCGCGGCGTGCTTGCTCCCGAAGCGGAACGAAACTGCAGCAAGCACACTACCTGCAAGCCAGCCTGGTACGTGCGCGCCTCGATGCCTCCGAGCCTGGAAAGGGCTAGGGCCTTGGGGGCCGAAGGAGGGTCGAAATCGAAGCGGACGTCTCATGCATGCATCGGGTTAGAACCAGCGCGCGAAGTTCTCCCAATACACCAGCGCGACGAGGATTCCAAGCGCCAGATACGGACCGAAGGGCAAGTAGCGCCCGCAAATCCGAGCGGTTGCCAGCGATCGCCCCAGGGTTTTGCGCCCCCCGCGTGAGCGGGCGCGCGCCCGCGACAGGCACAGGAAGCGTCCGACGTTGGCCACGCCCGCCACCGAAGCCACCAGGGAAGCCAAAGTCAGAGCCAGCAGCACGCCCCCGGGCCCCAGG